>JBASZP010000441.1:0-12184 GCA_049660965.1 Daejeonella sp.
CACTTTCAGTCATCTAAAGCGCATCCTTGAAAGGATAAACCAGAAAAGGCAAATGAATTAGGGCGGATTATAAATCCAATTTTATCGCTAAGTTCGCTATGCCTTTCAGAACATAGCGAACAGCAGACTTGAAGCTTTATTTGGTAATAGCAATACTTGTTAAGTTTAGTGCAATTTGTCCATCGCCTTCTTTTAGAACATCATAATAATCCTCGTCTTCTCGTGGGTCATAGTCGTCAGATGGGTCATAGTCTTGGTATCGTTCATTATAAACTCGTTCCAATTTATCTTTAAAGTCAGTCGTCAGATTTTTAACTTTTTCATCTTTAAATAAAACTTTCGCAAATATTTCATACTCGTTAGACCTGTTAAGAGTAATGTACTTTTTGAACTGCTCGAATTCAATAAAAATATGTCTAAAGTTTTGAAATTTGAAAGTTGGATGAATTACTTCAATTTTACAAACAACCGTTTTGCCAAATTCAAAATTGAAGTTTAGGCAAATCGCTTTTGAAACAGGTTGTGGTTGTCCAATAAATTTCACTTTCAATTTTATTTCTCGTCCTGAATATGCGGCTGGTACAAGAAGGAATAAGTCCATTACTTTTTTTGTATTATCATATTCGTCTTCTATAACTGCTGTTACTTTTGGTGTTAGTAATTCTTTAAATTTCCTTTGAAGTTTAGTTACTAAATCCTGTGGGTTTGAAAAGGTGTCAATAGTATGTTTGTCTTTGAGTATAGCTTTGAAATTATTCAGTTTTTGAATTTTGTCATACTGTATGAGATTAGGCGTAACATTTGAATTTTCTTCGTCTATGAGATAAATTAAAATTTCCTTGTTCTGTTCAACTGCTTTTTCATATTCTAATTGCGAATATGATTTCCCACTATTGGGTTCTTCACTACCATATCTCATTCCTATAATACCTACATAAATGTCTGACTGCTCAACTTCTGAAATGCAAGTTGCTAATGGGGTTGTTTTTCTTGCCCCAAATTGTTCCATTCCTTTTACCACGACATCAAATTTTTCAAGACTGTCCCAAACTTTTTTTCTCTCGTCTTTAAGGTCAAGGAAGGTTGATGATATAAAAACAGTTTTTCTCGTTGTACTTTTTTTCGTTGCCATTTATATTTTGTCTGTTTATCGTGAAGTGTTGTCGTAGGGTTGCAGCTAACGTTTTGCTAATTTGTGCAGAAATGGCATTGCTTGCAGAACCATTGTCGTACCGCACTAATTTAAGTAAATAACTGATGAAATAACGTAAACCACCGTCAGCCATTTTTGCACAAATTTGCTGTTATGTGTTCGTGATAATTTTGTCCATTATGTATTTACCAGATTTTTATTCATTTTATTCAGAGCGATTTTTGGCCGTCTTTCCACAATTTTACGGTATTAATTATGTCGTCAACATATTTGTCTCTGGTGATTTTTGTCTGTGCTGGATGATAGGCATGAATAAAAAGCCTATAGTTATGAATAGCAAAGTCAACGCTACCATTGTTTTTTTGCTTGTCTCTGATTTCTAAATCATCGAAAAACATAGGCATTGTTGAACCTCCAATAATAATATCTGGATTATATGTTTCAATTTGCTTTAGCAAAATGTGCTTATGTTTGCTGTATGCGTTCCAAATAACCCCGTTGTCATAAGTCCTTGTTAAACCAGGTGTTTTTTTGACGTTAATAAATGCAACATTCCTTACTATTTCAGCCATATTTTCATCATCACGAATATAATCCATTGAGTCATATTGAATGAAGTCGTTTAGAATTCCATATGAAGTATAAATTATTGGATGCCAAGTTGACCGTGATTGTCCAATACGTTTATAAAAACCGTCGGCTTCTAAAAAATCTTTGGAGAGATGCCAGCCACCTCCACTAGGTAACCCATCTTCAACATCATCGTATGGTTCTTTTAAAATCCAAAGTATTCTAAAGTTCGATTGTATATATTTTTCGATATTCACAATACCGTCAATAATTGGTTCACACAAATTATTTTCATCGACATAGTTCTTGCGAATCAAATCTTCAATTTCTTTGCACTTCTTATCAAGAGCTTCTAATTTATTATTCATTATTTCTAAAGTGCAGGTGAATGCATTCCTTTATTTGCTCCATTTGGATGTCTATTACAAGAACCGCTGGTTAGATTTGAAATGCTAGGAGCATTTGTTCCGCAAAATTTGCAAGTGTATTGAGATTTTTCAGTTCCTTGATAAAGTGAATGTATGCCTTTGTGAGCTCCATTTGGATGTTTATAACAAGAACCGCCCGTCAGACTTGAAACACTAGAGAAGTTTGTTCCACAATACTCACAATTAAAATTTGCCATTTTATTATTTTAATTTAAAACCTACTCTATTCAGTTTTCGGCATCCCTGTTTTTTGAATTATATTTTGCTATTCAGCCCTCAATTATTTCAAGTAAGCAGAGTCTAATCATGACACATAACCCCCAAATATACACAACATTCTCACATTCCAACCTCTCAAAAACATTCGTTTATATGCAGCAATGCAACAACCCTGATTTTTTGATATGCGTATTTTGCATAAACTATTTTATAAAAGATCACTAAAAATATGCAACTCGTTACTAAAACTTTGCTCCCCTAACAGGCTTGCCCCTTAACCGTTTAAAAACAAAAATGCCAGCCCTTAAAAGCAAGGGCCGGCATTTAAACAAGAGCGTATTTAATTTTTACTGTGCATAGATTAAAATCGAATCACTGTAAACCAGTTCTTCGGCCGATCCTTTATACGCACATTTACATTCGTACTGCTTGCCCGGTGTAAACCCGGCTATATTTATTGAGCTTTTAGTAGAAGGAGTTAATCTCCAGTCTGCTAAATTTGCCGGGGCAGGTACCGGGGCCGTATAAAAATAATACATCGTTGCATTCTTATTAGCATCTACACTCAACATAAGCTCTCCGGAGTTCTTTCCACTTTTTACACTAAAGCCCGTTGGCTTTGGTAATATACCTACCGGAGCGCCTGTTTTGGCCAAACGAAAACCGCTTGACATTAATTTTAGCGCATCCCCATCCGCCTGTAAATTAACCTGTATAGCTACCTCCTTTAACTGATCGGCCAAAACCTCCTTGGCCTCATTTTTTGCAGCTTTATCTGCACTGCTGCCATTTTTAGATTGATTTAATTTGAACCTGTAATCGTTAATACTTGTTTGCAGGTCCGGGAGTACGCCCGCCTCAAATGTAAAATCGGCATTGTTTTCCAGGGCATCAAAAGCTGTCTGGGCTAAATTGTCCAGATCATTATCCGCTTCATGCGAATAGTCAATAATTATAGTTTGTTTCTTCATGCTTATATGGTTTATGAATTAAAGTTTACTATTTATAAAACTCTTGTTTAGCTATTATTTAATATAATTTATTCATATATAAAGAAAATTAATAATAATTATTTACACCATATATGAAATAAAATGATGAACAAGTATAATATATTCTGATTTTAATTGCAAAATTTTTAGTGCAAAATAAATGAATTTTGAATTGAAACGGGTACCTTTCCAGGCTAAACCTGTTTGTTTTAAAACAAAATGGGTACGTTTTAAAACAAAACAGACACGTTTTAGGTTTTTACTACCTGTTTTTAATACTAAACGTACACGTTATAAAGCTAAACCCATTTGTTTTGAAACAAAACAAGTACGTTTTAAAGCGAAACAGATACGTTATACAGTAAAACGTACCTGTTTTAACGCTAAACGTACACGTTATAACGCTAAACCTATTTGTTTTGAAACAAAACAAGTACGTTTTAAAACAAAATAGATACGTTATACAGTAAAACAACCTGTTTTATCAAAAAACAGGTACGTTTTAGGTTTTTACTACCTGTTTTTAACACTAAACGGATACGTTTTAACTTAAAACCTATTTGTTATGATTTAAAACTTATCTGTTATTTTAAGGTTTATGGATATAGCATGAGGTATCAATAATCTCATAAAAATTCTTTACAATTGTTTTAAATTCCAACATAAATTAAAACACATGTCCGGCAAAGTATTTTTAACCCTTCTTACCTCTCTATTTATGATATCAGCATCGGCCCAAACCAGCAAGCTCAGCAAACAGTTGGGAAACTTTAAAAGCTTCCAAAAAACAAATACCGGTGTTCTCATTTACGCGGACCAGGGTAAGGTTCAGCTGAGTGTTTATGACCAGGATGTGATCCGTGTGCGGGTAACCAGCTCCGAATTTGCCGCTGATACCTCCTTTGCCGTTATTCAGAAACCGCAGGGCGAATTTTCGGTAGAAGACCAGGCTAATGAACTGATAGTAAACACCCAAACCTTAAGCGTACATATTAATAAAAAACCGGTATTCGTATCTTTTTATAATAAAAACGGACAACTGATCAGCGGAGATGACCCTAATCTTGCTGTTACCTGGCAGGGCGGCCAGGTAAGCAATTACAGGAAACTCTTTCCTAAAGAACGTTTTATTGGCCTGGGAGAAAAAACCGGGAATTTAGACCGCCGTGGAAGCTCGTACACCCACTGGAATACGGATGCCCCCGCTTACGGCTTAAACCAGGACCCGCTGTATAAAACCATACCCTTTTATATAGGTCTGCACGATGGTTTAAACTATGGTATCTTTTTCGATAATACGCATAAATCATTCTTCAATTTCGGCGGTTCTACAGATGATACCATGTCTTTCTTTGGAGCAGAAGGCGGTGAAATGAACTATTATTTCTTCGGTTCAGCTACCGTAGCCGGTTTAATCCGGGATTTTACCAGCCTTACCGGCCGGATGGAAATGCCCCCGCTCTGGAGCCTGGGCTACCAGCAATGCCGCTGGAGCTATCATCCCGATACGCAGGTATTGGAAATTGCCGAAACCTTCCGTAAAAAACAGATTCCTGCCGATGCCATATACCTGGATATCCATTATATGGATGCCTACAAAATATTTACCTGGCATCCCACCGAATTCCCCGACCCGAAAGGGATGATAGACAAGCTGAAAAACATGGGTTTCCACGTAGTGACCATTGTAGATCCGGGAATAAAAGTTGAGAAAGGATATAAACAATATGATGAAGGGGTTCAGAATAAATACTTCGCCAATTATCCCGGCGGGACTTTCTACACCGGAAGTGTGTGGCCCGGCCGCTGTAATTTCCCTGATTTCTTCAGGCCCGAAGTCAGGAAATGGTGGGGTAAATCATTTACATCCTTAACCCAACCCGGCGTAGAAGGTTTTTGGAACGATATGAACGAACCCGCCGTATGGGAACAAAACATTCCGGATATTATAGAATTTGGCGAAAAGAATAACCGCTTTACCCTGAAGGAAGCCCGTAACGCCTATGGTTTGCAAATGTCAAGAGCCACCTTTGAAGGTACCAGGGACCTGCTTGGCCGCCGCCCGTTTGTATTAACCCGTGCCGCTTACGCAGGCATACAGCGTTATTCAGCCGTTTGGACAGGAGATAACGTTTCCAGCGATGCCCACATGCTGTTAGGCCAGCGCCTGGTAAACAGTATCGGACTATCCGGTGTGGCCAATATAGGTGTAGATGTTGGCGGTTTTATTGGCGAACCTTCAGCGGAATTAATGGTGCGCTGGACTTCGCTTGGGGTTTATACCCCTATGTTTCGCAACCATGCGGAAATAAATGCCCCCTTCCGTGAACCCTGGCGCTTTGGAGAAGTTAGTGAGAAGATCATGAAAAAAGATATTGAACAGCGTTACCGCCTGCTTCCGTACCTGTATTCTGCTTTTTACCAGGCCACACAAACAGGTTTACCTGTATCGCGTAGTTTAACTATTGACTATACAACTGATGAGAACATCTTTAACACCGCATTTCAAAACCAGTTTCTTTTTGGAGATAATATACTGGTAGCGCCGGTTGAAAGTACTAAGTTAAATACCGAAGTTTATTTGCCAAAAGGCGATTGGTATCGTTTAAGTTCCGGTGAAAAATTTTCGGGCAATAAAATCATCAAAGCTGCCGCACCATTAAATGATCTGCCGGTTTTTGTAAAAGCAGGAGGAATAATACCCATGCAGAGCGTCATTCAGAACACATCCGAAAAAGGCGATGGAATACTGCACATTCATGTTTGGTACGGGAAAGATGGAAGTACATTTACCTATTATGAAGATGATGGGTCATCTTATCAAAATCAAAAAGGAGTATATTATAAACGGCAATTCTCATTTGATCCTTCAAAAAAACAGATCACTTTAGCCCCGGTTGAAGGCAGTTTTACCTCCAGGTTTACTAAGATCAACATGGTATTACATGGATTTAAAGGGCAATTAAAAACATTTAAAGTAAATGGAAAAGCGGTTAAGATCTATCCAAATGCGGATAATGAAACGGATTACTCAAACTTTATAAACTCAAACCAGCAGGTGATTATTAGTTATTAACCTGTTGTGCGATTAAAAAGCCCGGCCAAAATAAGTTACTTCAATCAAATGGAATATAGCGATAGGTAAATTAAGGTTTACCCTGCCTCGTTATCCTGATCGGAATCCTCTTTTGGCTCCCAAAGCTCAATAATATTCCCTTCCGGATCAAGCACATGGACGAATTTGCCATATTCAGAGTCCGTGATCTCATCAATAATGGTTACATTATCCTTTTTCAGTTCATCCACCAACAGGGCAATATTTTCCACCCGGTAATTGATCATAAATGGCTTAGCCGATGGATTAAAATATTTCGTATCCTGCGGAAATGTGCACCAGGTAGTGGAACCTTTTTTCGACGGATCATCGGCATGCTGCCAATCAAAGGTTGTTCCATACGGACTGGTAGTTAATCCAAGGTTTTTAGCGTACCATTCATTCATACCTTTTGGATTATCGCATTTAAAAAATACGCCTCCAAGGCCTGTTACTTTTTTCATATTTATGTGTGTTTTTATGTGTGTTACAAAATTAAATAAGTGATATAAAATGCAAGAAAAGGTTTTGCATGATATTAAAAGACTATTTAACATCAATGGGATGGTTTTTTATACCCAATCTTCCGGGCAATTTCCCTCTATTTTTGCACATTACCAAATCTGT
Source organism: Daejeonella sp. (assembly GCA_049660965.1). GTDB lineage: Bacteria > Bacteroidota > Bacteroidia > Sphingobacteriales > Sphingobacteriaceae > Daejeonella. The sequence goes on from JBASZP010000441.1 coordinate 7,084, forward strand.
TTTCAAATCTTTTATTCCTGCTGATCAATTATCTTAAAATATGCTTTAAGTTTTCTAAGGACACAATACATTAATAATTAAGTTGCACCAACTATTAAACGTAAAATAAAAGGCCTGCTCAAAAATGAGCAGGCCTTTATTCAAAGTCCGATCCCCTTGGAGAGGATTTAGGTGAGGTTTTACTTTTTATCGTCGTTCACTTCTTCAAAATCAACATCAGTTACATTATCACCACCCTGGTCGGAAGAAGGCTGTCCCTCGGCTGCCCCGCCTTGTTGTGCTGCGCCTTCCTGGGTAGCTTTATACATCTCTTCAGATGCCGCGGTCCAGGCAGTTTGTAATTCCGTTTGGGCGCTTTCCATAGCTTCAAAGTTTTTTGAGGCATGGGCTTCTTTCAGCTTCTTTAAACTTTCTTCAATCGGCGCTTTTTTATCCGCGGATATTTTATCACCATATTCGCTCAGTTGTTTTTCAGTTGAAAAGATCAAAGCATCAGCAGCATTTACTTTTTCAACTTCTTCACGTGCCTTTTTATCAGTTTCTGCATTCGCTTCCGCTTCATCTTTCATCTTTTTGATCTCCTCATCGGTTAAACCGGAAGAAGCTTCAATACGGATTTTTTGCTCTTTACCTGTGGCTTTATCTTTTGCGGCCACATGTAATATACCGTTCGCGTCAATATCAAAAGTAACTTCAATTTGCGGAATACCACGCGGTGCAGGTGGCAAACCATCTAAATGGAAACGGCCGATAGTACGGTTTTGGTTTGCCATAGGGCGTTCACCCTGTAAAATATGTATTTCCACAGATGGCTGATTATCCGAAGCGGTAGAAAAGGTCTCAGATTTTTTAGTCGGGATGGTTGTATTAGACTCAATTAACTTGGTCATTACACCGCCCATAGTTTCAATACCCAGGGAAAGCGGGGTAACATCTAATAATAATACATCTTTTACTTCGCCGGTTAAAACACCGCCTTGTATAGCTGCGCCAATAGCCACAACTTCATCCGGGTTTACTCCTTTAGACGGATCTTTACCAAAGAATGATTTTACTGCTTCCTGTATGGCAGGAATACGCGTTGAACCTCCTACTAAAATGATCTCATCAATATCAGAAGTTTTTAACCCTGCATTTTTTAACGCTGTTTTACAAGGATCAATGGTACGTTTGATCAGGCTGTCTGCTAATTGTTCAAATTTTGCCTGAGTAATTGTTTTTACCAAGTGTTTAGGAACGCCATCACCTGCGGAAATATATGGCAGGTTAATTTCAGTTTGGGCTGAACTTGATAATTCGATCTTCGCTTTTTCCGCGGCTTCTTTTAAACGTTGTAAAGCCATAGGATCTTTACGCAGATCCATACCTTCATCTTTTTTAAAGTCATCCGCTAACCAGTCAATAATTACGGCATCAAAATCATCTCCGCCTAAATGTGTATCACCATCGGTTGATTTAACCTCAAATACGCCATCACCTAATTCCAGCACAGAAACATCATGTGTACCTCCGCCGCAGTCAAAAACTACGATCTTCATGTCACGGTGTGCTTTATCTAAACCGTAAGCTAATGCGGCTGCGGTTGGCTCGTTAATAATACGGGCAACTTTTAAACCTGCAATTTCTCCGGCTTCCTTAGTCGCCTGGCGTTGTGAGTCATTAAAATATGCCGGAACGGTAATTACAGCTTCGGTAACCTCCTGGCCTAAATAATCTTCCGCGGTTTTTTTCATTTTCTGCAAAACCATAGCAGAAATTTCCTGAGGGGTATATAAACGGCCGTCAATTTCAACACGTGGCGTATTATTGTCGCCTTTAACTACTTTATACGGAACACGCTCCATTTCCTTTTTAACTTCATCATAACTGTTTCCCATAAAACGCTTAATAGAAGAAACAGTTCTTGTAGAGTTTGTAATAGCCTGGCGTTTTGCAGGGTCTCCAACTTTACGTTCGCCATTATCTAAAAAGGCTACAATGGACGGGGTTGTACGTTTACCTTCACTATTAGGGATAACTACAGGTTCGTTACCTTCCATTACCGCTACACATGAATTTGTGGTTCCTAAATCAATACCAATGATCTTTGACATCTTATTATCTCTTAATTGTTTGAAATTAAATTCGTTTAAGTACTTTACTGTTTAAATACCGTTCAATGGATTAACAAGCCCTGTGCCAACCGGGCTTAACAGGTGTGTTGACATGATTTTTACAACTTCACGCCAAAAAAACGGATTTTTTAAATGACAGTATGGCAGAATTTATGGAATGATAATTGTTATTAAACCCATTTATCAATAAAATGAAAAAAAAATATTTTTTTGAAATTTTATTGATAGCTTTATATTTATTTTATATTTAATTAAACATATTATTTTATTCAACTATTATGATTACCCTAAAAAACTTATCTATTATTACGACTGTTGTTACCGCTTTTTATTCTGTTAATGCTTTAACAGAAAATACATCTGGTAATACTATTGGAAAACGTGTAACAAGTTTTGCTACAGAAAGCAAACAGAATATACAAACAGTAAAGAAGAAAGAGTATTCAAAAACTCCAACTACTGTCATTAAATTTAAGGAATTTTCACTTTCGCTAAAGAATTTCTCAAGTGATGGTGAAACTAGTAAAACGATCAGGGTACAAAACGATACTGTTTCTATTAGTACCGAAATCGGCGAAACCATAGAAGGGAAATTAATTTCTATAGTATCAAACCAGCTGACTAACGTGACTATTGAACAACGTTATGAAACGAGTGCAGTCATTACAAATGAAGGGCCTCATTGCGATCTGGTTAACTGGGAACATTATACTTCGGATTGGAAACAACTGAAAAGGAGTAAGAATGTGTTTATGACTAATAAATATACAGAAGCAGACGGACAGAAATTTCCTGAAGTTCAAATAGATGATCTAAAGAAAAAAGTGAAAGAGCAATGCGGAGAAGAGTGGTTTAAATTAGTTGAAAACATAAAAAAACCAACAGAACTTCCTAGTGCTGTTGAAATTAGCCGCCATTTTTTACGGATAAAAGGTAAACGGAAAGATAATGGGAAAACTGTTATTAAACTGATTACTATTAAACAGCCTATGGGATGCTAAACTATTTTCTGCTACTTCTTAGCTAATATAAATGAGGCAAAAACTAAAAATCATAGTTGGAATATTATCACTATGGTTTCTCATTCATTCTGCTTTCATTACCTGGGATGGACTTTCAGATAATTTTCAAAAAGCAGATTGCATTCTGATCTTGGGAAATAAAGTAAACCCGGATGGCACATTATCAGAGAGGCTTTTAAAGAGAGTTGACAAAGGGTTGGAATTATATTATGCTGATTTTTCTAAAAAAATAATAGTCAGTGGAGGTTTCGGTAAAGAAGGATTTTATGAAGGTACCGAAATGAAAAAGTATTTAATAACCCGGGGCGTACCTGAACATGATATTATTGTCGACGATAAGGGAAATAATACTTTTGCAACAGCTATGAATTTTCAACCTGTTTCTGCTAAAATGAACTTTCATTCTGTGATCGTAGTTTCTCAGTTTTTTCATATAAGCCGCACAAAATACATGATTAAAAAACTTGGATTTAAACAAGTTTATTCGGCACATGCGGATTATTTTGAAATAAGAGATTTTTATTCAATAATCAGAGAGTTTTTTGGCTTTTACCAGTTTGCTTTATTAGGAAAATAGAAATTCTGAAAGTTATTCTGGGCATATAAAACCCATTAAATCTAAAATGGATAAGTTATCTTAAAACCTTTATTTATTCTTTTTCCATTACTGTATGATAAGCCATAATTTATACCGAAACCTAAGGATTTTAAACCAAAATAATACTCCATGTAATTTTTTGAAGAAGGTGTAGCGAGAAAGTTTAAACCTGCAATTTCCTGTAGTTTAAGTTTCCTTATCAATGGTATTTTGTTTAAAAAAAAGCCCGAAAAATTATGTTCTAAATGTCCTTCAAAATATTCCTTTGGGGTGCTGAAATTATATAAACCAAGAAAAAGAAAGGTATTGATCTGTGGTTTATACCCCAGCGTTTGAACCCCGATAAAATGCTTATAATCCGAGAAAAACAATGATTTGTCATTTAAGAATTTGCCCCCTCCAAGCCAGAATGCAGTTTTACCATACAACCCTAAAGAAATATCTGATTTAGAAATGTCAACAGATAAAAGATCATAATCTACATCAGAGTCAAACCAATTTTTTAATCCTTTTGTATAACTTACTCCTAATTTTGGATATTTAGATGGAAGATAAACTTTCCCATTAGGATAGGTGGCGTATTTTTTACTAAACTCATAAATTGCCCTCAAACTAATTTTAAAAGATTGATTTTCCGGGAACAGCGGCGTATCAAAATCAGGTGTAAATGGATTATTTGAAGTGAATTTTTTATCCTTTAAATTTCGGAAGGTATAATTTGATGTATTCTGCAGTACTTTCCGGTTAGCCCATTCGGCAGAAAAGGAAGTTTCCAAACCAGTGGTTATTCGTTGTGAAAACGCAAGATTTATAAATCTTTTCTCATATAATTTTAATAAATTAGTTTCATAAAACAGGGAATTAATAGTGTTTCCAAACTGCCTGACGGTGCCCAGATTATTCAGATCCAACACATCCGAGCCGATATTAAAATCAAGTCTTGATTTTTTAACAGGTAAATTCCCAAAAATACTGCCGTATAAATTATTGCTGGAAAAACCATAACGTATCTTGCCATTTACGGAAAAAGATTTAGCATTTAATGTATCAGTATGTTTTGTATAGCCTGCTGTAGGATTTAACCCAAAACCTTCTACTGTATTATAAAAAACAGTATTTTTTAATGAGCCAAAACTGTACGATTCTTTTTTATACCGATTATGAAAAGTATATCCGGAACCGGCAACAAATTTTAAAAGTTTAAATTTATTCCTCTCTTTATCTAAAGAATCCAGGTAAAATTTCGATTTAGGAGTGTTCGAAACCTATGGTGGTCTGTGAAATACCAGATCGGGATTACCACCACAAGCTATAACGATCTGAATAGTTACCAAGTCATTAAGTTCTATTGCAATGCGTCTTTTGGC
>JBASZP010000442.1:0-6621 GCA_049660965.1 Daejeonella sp.
TAGTAGTAGATCTCAATCATCCGATGGCCGGACAGGACTTACATTTTAAAGGTAAAATTATTACCGTTCGTGAAGCGACAAAAGATGAACTGGCTCATGGACACGCACATGGTGCAGATGGACACTCAGGACATTAATTTATCTGTTATTATACAGTAATTAATATTCAATAGTTTATTAACTAATATTATTATCTAATTTTTCAATCAATAATTCACCAATTTTCAATAATTTTTTATTATTCAACACAGAAGATTCTTTACATGATTGAGGAAAAATACTAACTCCCATATAAATATTGTAATGTAAAGTAAGTTGCTGACCTTCGTAGTTAAAGTCCCAATATGAACAATCTAAACCGTTCAACTTTTTGATAAATAATATTTTAAATTCTTTTTCAAGAATAGAGGCAATTTCATAAAATACTTCAATATCACAATCTTCATGAATTACTACCTCTGTCCAACCTTGATCTGTTCTAATATTCATGTTATTTAAATTAACTTTCAAATAAATGAATATAATTCTTCCCTCTGCTGTTTAACAACGTCACTATTAATATACTCGTCATAAGTCATCAGTTTATCAATAATTCCGCCGGGAGTAAGTTCTATGATCCGGTTGGCAACGGTTTCAGTAAGTTCATGGTCCCTTGAGGTAAATAAAATCACACCTTTAAAATCTTTCATTCCATTGTTTAATGCGGTGATAGATTCCAAATCAAGGTGATTGGTTGGCTCATCAAATAATAAACAATTAGCCTGCTGCAACATCATCCTTGAAAACATGCAACGCATTTTTTCTCCGCCAGAGAGAACAGAAGATTGTTTTAAAACTTCTTCACCTGAGAACAACATGCGTCCTAAAAAACTGCGAATGAATTGTTCGTCTTTATCACCTGCAGAATACTCGCGTAACCAGTCAATTAAATTAGTGTCTTTACCTGCGAAATAAGTTGAATTATCATTGGGAATATCTGCCAGGTTGATGGTAACTCCCCATTTAAATGAGCCTTTATAATTAGTATCTCGGCCTGTAAGAATATCATAGAATGCAGAGGTAGCTAAGCTATTTTCAGACAGAACAGCAATTTTATCACCTTTGTTGACCATTAAGTTTATATCAGAGAATAATAACTCGCCGTTGAGTTCTTTTTTCAAATGCTCTGTCTGTAGAATTTGATCCCCTGCTTCACGACCCTGGTGATTAAATAAGATGGCCGGGTATTTCCTGTTAGATGGCTTTATTTCATCAATATTTATTTTATCCAAAGCTTTTTTACGGCTTGTTGCCTGTTTGGATTTGGATGCATTGGCGCTAAAACGACGGATAAACTCCTGTAATTCTTTTACACGTTCTTCAGTTTTCTTGTTTTGATCTGAACGCTGTTTTAAAGCTAATTGGCTTGATTCATACCAGAAGGTATAATTACCAGTATAGATATTCATCTTACTGAAATCAATATCTACCACATGGGTACACACGGTATCTAAAAAGTGCCTGTCGTGAGATACCACTAAAATAATTCCTTCATAACCGGCTAAAAAATCTTCCAGCCAGGCAATAGTTTTAACATCTAAATCGTTGGTTGGTTCATCCAGTAGTAAAATATCCGGTTTGCCAAATAATGCCTGTGCTAATAGAACCCGTACTTTCTGATTACCATCCAGCTCCTTTAACAATTTATAATGAGCATCTTCTTTGATACCTAAATTACTAAGCATGGTAGCAGCATTATTCTCTGCATTCCATCCATCCATTTCGGCAAAAATATTTTCCAGCTCACCCGCACGTTCCCCGTCGTGTTCGGTAAAATCTTCTTTGGCATATAGTGTGTCTTTTTCTTTCATTACACTATACAACTCTTTATGCCCAATTAAAACAGTTTCTATCACCGGAAATTCATCAAAAGCATAATGATTTTGAGTTAAAACAGCCATACGTTCTCCAGGAGTAAATGCAACAGAACCAGATGAGGGATCAATTTCTTTTGAAAGGATTTTCATAAATGTTGATTTGCCTGCACCATTTGCGCCAATAATGCCGTAGCAATTACCCTGGGTGAATTTTAAGTTAACTTCTTCAAATAGGGTGCGTTTTCCATAACGTAATGATAGATTTGAAACTGTGATCATAATTTTTTAAATGAGGTGCGAAAGTACGATTTTTCACTTAGATGGAGAAAGGAAATACTTGTTCATAGTTCAATTATTTCAAAATGAAAATTATTTTTGAAAAATGAATAAAGCGGATTTGCTTCAGGAAATATCTCAGGTACTCAATAAAGCAAAAGTAAAAAGATTGGCGGATGCAGTAGGTGAAGAAGAAGATTTGATTAGCGATTTGCTTGATTTGAGCTTTTATCGTGAAAGAGAAATTGCTTTTCGTGCTGCCTGGATATTAGAACAGGTAGAAATTAATTTTACGGACATGTTTCTACCCATTGTACCAAAATTTTTGAAAGTATATCCTGATCAGATGAATTTGAGCTGCCAGCGTCATTATACTAAAATTATGATGAATTTAACTAATCAAAAGGCTATTAAGGGTTATCAGGCTGTTATCTGGTCAGTTGAAATCGATCCGATTATAGAATGTACTTTTGAATGGCTTATTAATCCTGAAACTTCCGTAGCTGTTTGCGTAAACTGTATGGATATTTTGTTTAATTTAAAAAATAGGGGTAAGTGGATAAGTGAAGAATTAAAAGCGCAAACAGAATTCTTAATGCGCAATGGTGGTCCGGCTATTCAAAGCAGGGGAAAAAAGATTATCCAGGAACTTAAAAGAGAGTAAGTACGTTAAATTAGGTATGTAATTTCTGATTATGGATAAGATTAAAAAGCAACTTTACGAATACTGTTTAGCCTATGTAGAACAGCGAATTCAGACGGCCCGAAATGCTATTGATGCTTCCAGGGAATCTGCCAATGATGATACTAAAAGTAGTGCGGGCGATAAATATGAAACAGGCAGGGAAATGATGCAGCAGGAAATTAACCGAAACCAGGTGCAACTGAATGAGGCTCAAAAATTGAAAGAAATTTTAAATAGACTTTCTGTTGAAAAATCAGAATCCATTATCAGGAATGGAAGTCTGGTAGTTACCAACCAGGGAGCTTTTTATATAGCTGTTAGTTGCGGGCAGATTGTTATTGATGGAAAAAGCTATTTCGCTATTTCTTCTCAATCACCAATTGGAATAAAATTTATGGGACAAAAAAGTGGGGCGGCTTTTCATTTTAATGAAAAGAAGTTTAAAATTTTGGATGTACAATAAAGAAGTTTATTTTTTTTTTTCTTGAGTTAAAGTCTCTAAAACATATAAATAACTTTCTAACAAATGCAAATGAGGCATAATGACATAGGAAGAATGTGTGGTAGTGATATAGGGAGAAATTGCACTAATTTATAAATTAGTAATCTGCATAATTTTTTAGTTGTGATAAGTATTTTATTTTACTAAGAGATAAAAGGCTAATCAAATCTTAAAGCAATAGATTTTACTCATTATACCAAACCTCTAAAGTATCTGTATCAATAACTGTGGTTTCTTTTTGGGATGCATTTAATTGAGGGGCTTTTAATCCCTTTTTCCATATTACAGGGGCAGTAAAAATACGGGCTTCATCCCATAGCCCGGCTTTTATAAAGAAGTTTAAGATTTGCGCCCCGCCCTCAATAATAACAGACTGTTGATCCATTAAATATAACTGAAAAGCAATTAGCTGGGTGAGGAGGAGGTCAAAATCTTCTAATTGCAGGTATTGGATGTTTCCGTTTACCTCTGTTTTTTTTGAATTAAAAACAATCGTTTTTTGGCTTTGGTCAAACAGGTGTAAATGCGGGGGTAACTCTAAATTCCGGTCAATAACTATACGAATTGGGTTTTTCCCTGCCCATTCACGCACATTTAGTTGGGGGTTATCATATAAGGCGGTGTTTTTACCAATTAAAACAGCATCTTCTTCACTTCGCCAGCGATGTACCAATTGTTTGGAAGCGTAAGAGGTAATCCATTGAGGTGTTTTATCCGATTTTGCAAAATAGTTATCCGCAGTTTTTGCCCATTTGAGAATGATATACGGCCGTTGTTTAGATACCCGGGTAAAAAACCGCTTGTTTAATGTTAAACATTCCTTCTCTAAAACTCCTTCGGTAACTAAGATACCTGCATCACGTAATTTCTCAGTTCCTTTTCCATTAACCTGATCAAATGAGTCACGACAGCCGATTACTATATGTGGTATTTGATGGCGGATAATCAGATCAGCACAGGGTGGGGTTTTACCGAAATGTGCACAGGGTTCTAAATTCACGTAGAGTATTGATCTTTTTAATAAAGATGCAGCATCAGCCTGATTTTTTAATACGTCATTAATTGCATTTACTTCCGCATGTGCCTGGCCATAAAATTGATGGTAGCCTTCTCCTATAATCTGATCATCACATACAATTACGGCTCCCACCATTGGGTTCGGACTTACTGAACCTATTCCTAACCGGGCCAGTTCAATACAGCGTTGCATATATAACTCATGTATGGACATGCGCAAAAGTAATCAGGATAATCAGCATAACGAGCGTAGTAAAAATTTATTTAGCTGGAAAATCCTCAGGAAAATAGAGCGCATAAAAATATCTCCTTTCATTTTCTTTACTTTGTTTGATGACTATTGCCGGAATAGAAAGAAAGTTTGTTGAACATTTAGCCTCAATATATCCTTTGAATGAAGTTAGAAGTCTGGCATTTTTAGCTGTAAGCCATATTTTAAAACTGGATAGAATACATTATCTGAACTCAAAAAATGACATATTATCTTTAATGGATGAAACTTCCATCCTGCAAATCTTAAATGAATTAGCAACAGGAAGGCCATTCCAATACATTATTGGCGAAACTGAATTTTACGGATTACCGTTTTATGTAAATCCTTCAGTTCTGATACCCAGGCCGGAAACGGAGGAGCTGGTAGAGTGGGTTTTAAAAGAAATGAGGGATTTTCAGTTAGATGCCGGGGCTAAGAAAATAAAAATCCTGGATATTGGTACCGGAAGCGGGTGTATTCCAGTTTCTATTAAAAAAAACAGTCCTGAAGTTGAAATTACAGCAATAGATATTTCATTTGAGGCTTTAGAAACGGCAATTAAAAACGCCGTATTAAATAAAACAGAAATACACTTTTTACAGGATGACATATTTAATTCAAAACTCAATAATCAAGATTCAAAATTTAATATCATTATTAGTAACCCGCCTTATGTCATGGAAACGGAAAAAGAACGAATGCATCAAAATGTGTTAGCTCATGAACCTCACACAGCATTGTTTGTATCTGATGAAAACCCTTTGATTTTTTATCATACCATTGCAGATTTTGCCGCTTTACATTTAGAGAAGGAAGGTTATTTGTTTTTTGAGATCAATGAAAATCTGGGTAAACAAACACTTCAGTTATTAGAACAAAAGGGATTTACGAATTTAGAATTGCGTCAGGATCTAAGAGGGAAAGACAGAATGATTAAGGCTCAACTAGTCACTTAAACAAGGGAAGCATAAACAAACAATCACTTCTGTATGATGTTATTAAATGCAATAAATAATTCTTCACTTTTACATTTTAGGTCTATTTTTGCCTCGGTAATGGTTTTACAAAAGCAATAATGAAAATACTATATGCAATTCAGGGTACAGGTAATGGTCACTTAAGCCGTGCTATGGACATAATACCCTGTCTACAGATGCATGGCGATGTTGATATTTTAATTAGTGGTATTCAGTGTGATTTAACTTTGCCATTTCCGGTAAAGTATCAATTGCGTGGATTGAGTTTTATTTTTGGCAAATCAGGCGGGGTAGATCTCTGGAAGACATTTGTAAAATCAAATATCCGTAAACTGGTAAAAGAAATAAACACGTTGCCTGTTCAAAAATACGACCTGGTAATTAATGATTTTGAACCTGTTTCTGCCTGGGCCTGTTATCTTAAAAATATTCCATGTATTGGTTTAAGTCATCAGGGAGCTGTGATATCAGAAAAATCACCTAAAACAGAAAACGTGGATAGAATAGGCAATCTGATCCTTAAAAATTATGCCCCTAATATTGCCCAGTATGGTTTTCATTTTGCTGAATATGACACCAATATTTTCACACCTGTTATACGTTCACAAGTGAGAAACCAGCAAGTAGAAGATAGGGGACATTTTACCGTTTATTTACCCTCCTATGATGATAAGCGTTTAATTGCCAGACTCACACAGTTTAAAGATGTTAATTGGGATGTATTTTCTAAGCATAATAAAAAAATGTTCAGGGTAAAGAATGTGAAGGTACAGCCTATAAATAACGAAAAGTTTATTGAAAGTATGGCCCAATCAGCAGGTGTATTATGCGGCGCTGGTTTTGAAACCCCCGCAGAAGCTTTATTTATGAAAAAGAAGTTATTGGTTATTCCTATGAAGAACCAGTATGAGCAACATCTTAATGCAGTAGCCTTAGCATCAATGGGTGTGCCTGTTATAAAAAATTTAAAGCCAAAATATGATCTGATCATCAATCACTGGCTTAAGAACGGGAAAATTATTGAGGTTAATTATCCTGACCATACTCAAAAAATT
>JBASZP010000443.1:0-3050 GCA_049660965.1 Daejeonella sp.
GCGCTGTATTTTAATATACATTCCTTAACTTCAAATCTCACACCGGTTAAGCAACTCCCAAATAAGTAATTAAGCAAATTGTATTGGCGCTACTTTAACAGATACTGTACTTTTTTTAATCTGTGAACACAAACTATTTAAAAAAAATTCGAAAAGGATTAGCATATATTATCTCAAATACAAATGTTGACTGAAGCACATAATAGACTCGAAGTAATAATAAATACTGCATAAATATTTAGTAATTTTATGAACATTAATCATTAACAAAAAATGGATAATCAAGAAAATAAAATAATTAACATTTGGAAGTTCATTGAATTTACCAATACTTGGAATAATTGCGACACTTCAAAACTTGATGAAATTTCTCCTTCTTGGTTTCGCAGAAAAGAGGAGCTTGAAAAAACTTCATCAGAGTATACTGAATTTATGTCTCGATTAAAACGTCAGCATGCTATTGAAACGGGAATAGTTGAAAGGATGTATGACTTATCAAAAGGAGTAACGGAAACATTAATAGAAAAAGGATTTGCCGATACACTGATTAGTCATGGAGACTTTAGCGAAAATATGACTAAAGATGAATTAATGAATCATCTTAAGGACCATTTAGCAGCAGTAGATTCAGTATTTGAATTTGTAAAAAGTAATCGTCAACTTACAATTGGCTTCATTTACGAATTGCATCAAATTGTAACTCAACATCAGCAATGGGCAGAGGGGCGAGACCAATTTGGTAATAAACACAAAATACAATTACTTAAAGGAAAGTTTAAAGAGAGAGAAAACAATCCTTCTAGGCAAGATGGAGATGTAAAAATCACTTACAGATATTGTCCACCGGAACATGTTGATGCGGAAATGGATAATTTGCTTTTAATTTACGAGCAATTAATTCAACAACAAATCCATCCATTAATAATTGCGGCTTGGTTTCATCATTCGTTTACAATTATTCATCCATTCCAAGACGGCAATGGACGCATGGCAAGGCTATTGGCAAGCTTAATTTTTATAAAATTTGGATTTTTCCCTTTAACTGTACTAAGGGAAGAAGCAAAAGATATATACATTAAGTCATTGGAAGAGGCTGATCAGGGAAAACCTCAACCAATAGTTGATTATTTTGTGGATATTCAACGAAAAAATATTGAAAAAGCTTTAAATCTGAAATCTGTTTCCGCATCAACATCGTTTAACCAACTAGCGGATATCCTTTCTTCCAAGCTAAAAACACAAAAAGAAAGATTAGAGAGAGAAAGATTACAGAAGATTGAGTCAAACAGGCTATCCGTTTTTCAAATTTGCAATAATGTTTTGAAAGAATATGAAAGAGAATTAATTGAGAAGATGAGTGGTACAGCTAATATATATCTAACAGCGTGTAGTCCAACAGATGTAGGCAAGCAACATTACTTTACTCACCAAATAGTAAAATTTGCCAATAAACACAACTACTATTATAACCGTTTCCTTCCAAAAGCTTGGTTTAGGTTTGTCTTCGAAATTTCTGACCAAAAAAGTTATCAGTTAATAGTTACACTTCATCACTTTGGATATGAAGACGACTCATTTGCTATAGGCGCTTTACTTGAATTTATCGAATCAGAAGACGTAGCTAAAAATATTCGTAACCTAACTGATGATAATTTCCGGAAAGATTCAGACGGCATGATTATTACATATGTACCGTTAGATATTAAGCCATATAAAATTTCTTTGGAAACAGAAAATATCAATGAAAGACAGGCTAACATTAAAAACTATCTTAACGATATACTGACATTGACTTTGGCTCAAATTGCAAGTGAAATAACTTAGTAACTGGCTGACACTTCAGCCAACAAAAGTACTTGTAAAAACTGAGTGGACGGCTGCGCCTATGCTGTACTTTGCTGTAGCTTTCAGCTACTATTTACGCATCAACTAACAGCGCTGAGAAATGTACTACTGCACCACCGCTTTTAGCGGGGTGCCACAGAAATGTTTATTGGTATTGTGTGGCACAAGTTCCGCTAAAGCCGGGATGAAGTGCAACAGCTACTCGTTCCTCGTAGCGTTGCAGCTAACAGGTGCGACGCAACCCTCATCTCAGCGTAGTATGTAGTTCTGAAACGAAACTCAGCGTATGGCTGTGCCTACGCTGTTCTTTGCATTAGCCTTCAGCTACCATTTTGCAGCAGCCATATTGGAGCTGATAAATGCGCTGCTGTACAAGGGTGCGATGCAACTACTGCTCCACCGTCTAACCAATGCTGGCTAAAAAATTAAGACAAGCAGATTTTTCCCCCCCCAACTGGCGCAAGCGTCTCGCTTGTGCCTTAACAATTCTACCTGCTTTTTTTAATTACCTAACTGAATGCAACAGGCACAAGAATCTCCTTCTCAGTCGATATATTTTTAAAATGTGAATTGGTAATTATACTCCTATTGTAATTTGGTTACAGAAAGTCATAAAGTGATCCACCGTGCGAAATACTCGCCTAAGTTGGTATAAATTTAAAATTCAAATAAATATAATCCAGCTACAAAAGATTAAATGCTGTAATAATGTTTTTGTACTTTAACTTTAATATTGGTATTATCTACTTTACCTGATTTTAAATCAAAGTGTAGTAATGAAAGTAATAATAGTAATATCTTTTTTATTATTTCCATGGTTAATGTTTGCACAAGACAGTCTATTTGTAGACACAACCCATCATCAGGTAAATGTTATAGACCCAACTAGCTTAGTTACTGATTCTATTCCTCAAAAAGACACCTCACTAATTACAAAAAAGCAGAGAAAAAAGAAGCAAAAAAATCAAACTAAGAAAATAACTAATATAGATAATAAAGAACAGACAGAGGATGTCATTCCCTATCAAAATAATAATAATTCGTTTTTGGCGGTATTAATTAGTTTATGTTTTATAATAGCTGCATTACTATACTTTCGTGGGTATTTTTGGAAAAGCAGAGCGACAAACTCAAGCAGTTTTGAAAATAATTCAGACGATGAGAGTAGAATAATATTATCCCGCCGTGATTACTATAGAAATGTC
>JBASZP010000444.1:0-1892 GCA_049660965.1 Daejeonella sp.
GCTTTAAGTTCTCCATCTATAATAAAGAGATCATTTTTGACCGTGAACTGGTTTATAAATTCACCGACCCGGTACGCGGCGAAGTTTACCAGCCGCTAATTATTGCCCCTCCGGCAACCGCCACACTCAGCGAAAAAGCATACGTTTTTGCCGGCAATACACCCAAAACCATCCAGGTACAGGTAAAAGCCTTCCGGGATTATACAGAAGGAAGATTGAAACCAAACGTTCCCCCAGGCTGGAAAGTTGAACCCGAACAAGTTCCTTTTACACTTTCCAGGAAAGACGGTGAGCAAAACATCCGCTTTAGCATTACTCCCTCAGGCGCTGCTGCCCCGGGGAAACTTTCTTTTTCCATTGCCACCATCAGGCAAACTTACAACCGGGGAATAAAAGTCCTTTCCTATGACCATATCCCTCAACAAACCCTTTTTCCTTTAGCGGAAACACGACTGGAAAAAATTGATCTGAAAATAAGCGGCAAACGCATAGGCTATGTGGCAGGGGCCGGAGATCTGGTACCGGAAGCGTTAAAACAAATTGGTTATAACCTGACCATGCTCACAGAAAACCAGGCGCTAAACGAAAACCTTTCTGGCTTCGATGCCATTATCACCGGGGTAAGGGCCTATAACGTAAATCCCAAAATGGCTTTAATGCATGATAAGCTGATGGATTATGTTGAAAATGGCGGAACACTTTTAGTCCAGTACAATGTCAATAACCCCTTAGTTACCTCAAATCTTGGGCCCTACCCTTTTAAAATTTCCCGCGACCGTGTAACCGATGAAAATGCTAAAGTAACCTTCCTGAACCCAGCACACCCTGTTTTAAACTATCCCAATAAAATTACAGATAAAGATTTTGAGGGCTGGGTACAGGAAAGAGGCCTTTATTTTGTTTCGGATATAGATGCAAGATATACCTCCATATTACGGATGAACGATGCCAATGACCCCCCCAGCGACGGATCATTAATAGTTGCTGATTATGGCAAAGGCAAATTTGTTTATACCTCCCTGGCCTTTTTCAGGGAATTACCTGCCGGAGTACCCGGTGCATACAGATTATTTGTAAATTTGATCTCGCAAAAGAAAGAGTAATGGCCAGGCAAATTAAATTAGTTGTTAATAAGTTCGACATGAATGAAGTTGACCAGTCTTTTGAAGATATGAATTACTGGCTTTCAAAAACACCGCAGGAACGTTTGGCAGCCGTAACTTTTCTAATTAATCAAAACTTAAAGCCCGGTCAGCGAATGGATAAAACCAAATTTTCACGGATTAAAATGAAGTGATGATACTTACACTACAAGTATCTGGCAGATTAAAAAACCTTAATAAACTCCAAACAAAATTAAAGAACAAAAACACTCATAAATAAACGATGGAAAATAACCAACCAAAAACAGAAAGCAATTACTCTATCATGTACCTTCTGGCAGTACTTACCGGCATTGCAACCGCCTGGGTAGTTACCGCCTCATTTTTATGGATGTTCATTGGCACTGTTCTCGGACTATTATCCGCCGGCCTCTTCATTAGTAAGATGATGAAAGACGGTGAAAAAGCCTGAGCAGGAACTACCGCCATTTGTAAAAACCTGGAATCAATTTTACATCCTTTTAGCAGGATGGCTGCTGTTGATCATTGTTTTCTTTTATGCCTTCACTAAGTTTTTTGAATGAGCGTATTAGATTGGGGAGTTCTTGCCCTTACCCTTATTTCAATAGTTGCTTACGGTATCTATAAAAGTCGCGGAAGCCAAAACATAGAAGGGTTTTTACTTGGCAACCGGTCTTTACCCTGGTATCATGTTTGCCTTTCTGTAATGGCTACCCAGGCCAGCGCCATCACTTTTCTTTCCGCTCCCGGCCTGGCATTCTCTAAAGG
>JBASZP010000445.1:0-12182 GCA_049660965.1 Daejeonella sp.
GAATTGAACCCATGACCTCTTCCTTACCAAGGAAGTGCTCTACCGCTGAGCTAAGTCGGCTTTTTTCTTTAAATATTGTTTAACAGTTAATTTTTTACTGCAGAACAATTACCGAAACACTTACTCAACTTGAGCGAAAGACGAGGTTCGAACTCGCGACCTATAGCTTGGAAGGCTATCGCTCTACCAACTGAGCTACTTTCGCTTATTTAATTAGAGAATGACTGAATTAGAAAATGATTAAATGGATAAAAATTCTATCCTTTAACATTCATTCCTTCAATCCTTCATCCATTTAATAAGTGGGGGGAGAAGGATTCGAACCTTCGAAACCGAAGTAACGGATTTACAGTCCGTCCCATTTGACCGCTCTGGAATCCCCCCGCTTTAATTTATAATTTTTCGTTTGAGAATTACAGATAAAATCCATTCTAAACTCTAACTCTTCCATCTAAAATTAAATGAGCCTCCTATCGGGATCGAACCAATGACCTACTGATTACAAGTCAGTTGCTCTACCAGCTGAGCTAAGGAGGCAAATGTTCGTTTTTAATAATTTCAAATAGTTAAAAGAACCACGCATTTAAGAGTTCCTGAATATAAATTCATAACCGCCCTAAAATGGACTGCAAATCTACGAAAAATTAAGATTGTTCAAAATTTTTTTAAAAAAATTTCGGCAGCCTTATTTACTGCCAAAATTACCACTAAAACGATGCATGGAATGCGTTTTTATTTATAATAATTCATCTGTTATAATTGCATCTTTATGATGGTTTATATGAGAACGGCCTTTTTCTTTATGTTTTTCTATCTGACGACGTAAAGATTCAACAGCTTTATCGGTAGCTTCTTCAAAAGTTTTACATTGTTCTTTAGCAAATAAGTCATTTCCGGGAATGATTAACTTAATCTCTGTTATTTTGTTAGCTACATCTTCTGTGTTTTCCAATTTTAAATAAATTTCACCACCAATAATCTGATCAAAAAACTGGTCTAATTTATCTGCCTTCTTTTGTATAAAATCCAACAATTTAGCATCTGCTGTAAAGTGAATAGATTGAACTCTGATTTTCATTGTTTATTCCTCCTTTTATTTATATTTAGTTTATTTAATTAAGCTTTTGGATGTGCTTGTTTATATATTGATTTTAATCTTTCTACAGAATTATGTGTATAAACCTGTGTTGCCGCCAAACTTGCATGTCCTAATAATTCTTTAATTGCGTTCAAATCTGCACCATTATTTAACAAACTAGTTGCAAATGTATGGCGAAGTATGTGCGGACTTTTTTTATCATGAGTTGAAATATAAGATAAACAAGTTCTTACGATACGGTAAATAAATTTTGGATAAGCATTTTTCCCTTCATTGGTTACAATTAAAGTATCAGAAATTGTATTAAAGGTTTGATCTTTTTTCTCATTTAAATAGTTTTTTATCAAATTGAGCAAAGATGTATTAATTGGAATAATGCGTTCCTTATTACGTTTTCCGAAAACCTTTAAGTTTTGCTCATAAATATTTATGTCCAAATCTTTCAAAGTTATAAGTTCTGATAAACGCATACCGGTTCCATATAATAACTCTATTATTAACCGGTTTCGTATGCCACTAAAGTCTTCCGTGAAAATATTTTTGCTATCCAGTAAAGAATTCATTTTTGTTTCTTCAACAACCACAGGTAAGCGCTTAGGAATTTTTGGTGCCTTAATTTGTAGCATAGGATTTTTAAAAATCAATTGCTCCCGCTCTAAAAATTTATAAAATGATCTTAAACTGGATATTTTACGGTTAATCGTTTTTGCCTCTTTCCCCTCATCTAACAGGGAAATCATCCACTTTCTAATATGAATGGGTAAAGCGCTTGAATAATCCAGAGGAATTGGTACTTGATAAGAACAATCCTTAGATTCTTTTTTTTTCTCTAAAAATACTTGAAATTGCCGCAGATCTTTTTTATAGGCTGTAACGGTATGTGCTGAAAACCGTTTTTCAAACTGAAGATATTTTATAAAACGCTCTAAAAACATGAAAAACTATTTGTGTATCACTTAGTGTGAATATACAAATAGTTTTAAAACTTTATATTAAAAAAGAAAAATTAAATAGTATCTTGATTTAATCCTTGTTTGTAAATAGCTTTTTTAACAGTAGTTCTGCGGGTAATAGATTTCTTTTCAAATGCCTGACGGCTGCGAAGCTCTCTTAAAACACCAGTTTTTTCGAATTTCTTTTTAAAGCGTTTTAATGCTTTATCTAATGATTCGCCGTCTTTTATATTGATAATGATCATAAATTTAAATTACCCCCTTTCGGTTTTGGACTGCAAATGTAAGGAAATTATTAATCAATAAAAATTTCCGTTAAATTATATGAGCAGAGTTTAGATTAACGAGTGGTTTAACAGGTTTAGATACCGGGAACTGTTGTTGCCAAAGATTGAAGTAATTAGATTTTATAACCATTAGTTCATCATGTGTACCTTGTTCTATGACCATTCCTTTATCTAAAACAATAATTTTATCTGCACTAAATATAGTGCTAAGCCTATGTGTAATAACAATAATGGTTTTATTACTGAATTTTAAAATGTTAATCATCTGTTGCACATATTTTTCGGATAAAGAGTCTAAATTAGAAGTCGCTTCATCTAAAATTAAAAATTTCAGGATTTCGATATAAAGCCCGCGCAATAGCTATTCGCTGTCGCTGCCCGCCCGATAAAGTTGTACCGTTCTCTCCCAAATAGGTTTGGAAACCTTTTGGTAAAGTTTCTATAAATTCAATAATACCTAATTGAGTAGAAATATCAAGAATGCGCTGCATATTGGGTTCCTAAGCTTTATTTTATATGCAGATATGATAAATATTTGCAATAAAGTCAAAAAATTACGTGAACTGCGTAACTATACACAGGAATATATGGCAAATTGCTTAAACCTGTCTGTAAACAGTTATGGCAGATTAGAGCGTAATGAGGTGGATATCACCCTGAGGCGTGTGCATGAAATTGCAAAGATATTAGGTATAGATTATCAAACCGTCCTAAACTTTAATGAAGATAGTATTTTTAATTTTTCTACTGATAACCTACAACCCGATGTATTGCCAGATGGGGGTTATAAGGAATTGATTAGCGTTTTAAAAGAAGAGCTTCTGCATTACAAAGAAGAACATACCCGTCTGCTGGTTTTATTAGAATGGCTGGCTAATCATTAAGTTATATACATATATAAGTTAACAGAGTGTTATAAGTGTGACAATAGAGTAAGTAGGATGATAAAATTATTGTTCTTTAAAATTACTCCCAAATAATTTGTTTAAATCCTCAATATTTATAACGCGTTCAAGTTTTTACACTTAACGCAATACTTCCCTTGAAATAACCAATTTTTGAATTTCAGAAGTTCCTTCGCCTATGGTACACAATTTAGAATCACGATAGAACTTCTCTACCGGAAAATCTTTAGTATAACCATAACCTCCAAAAATCTGAACGGCTTCTGTAGCAGATCTTACACAAACTTCAGAAGCAAAATACTTAGCCATTGCGGATTCCTTAGTTACTTTTTTACCTCTATTCTTTAAATCTGCAGCCTGCATAATCAATAATTCTGCTGCTTCAATTTCCGTGGCCATATCAGCAATTTTAAAAGATATCCCCTGGAAGTTTGAAATTGGCTGACCAAACTGATGCCGCTCTTTTGAATAAGTTACAGCGGCTTCAAATGCACCTTTTGCAATGCCTAAGGAAAGTGCGGCAATAGAAATACGTCCGCCATCTAATATATACATGGCCTGTTTAAACCCTTCTCCTTCATTACCTAACAAATTTTCTTTGGGTACCCGGCAATTATCAAAAATTAATTCGGTAGTTTCTGAGGCACGCATGCCCAATTTATTCTCCTTTTTACCATGTGTAAAACCCGGAGTTCCTTTTTCAATCACAATTGTAGAAATTCCTTTCGAATCACCCTTTTCTCCGGTACGAACCATTACAACTGCAACATTTCCTGATTTACCGTGAGTGATCCAGTTTTTAGATCCGTTAATAATATAATGATCGCCGTCTAAAACCGCAGTAGTATTCATTCCCATCGCATCTGATCCGGTATTTGCTTCAGTTAAACCCCAGGCTCCTATCCACTCAGCTGTTGCTAATTTAGGCAACCACCTTAGTTTTTGTTCTTCATTGCCAAAAGCCATGATATGGCCGGTACATAAAGAGTTATGAGCTGCAACAGATAGGCCAATTGAACCGCATACTTTAGCTATCTCTACAATTACATTCACGTATTCAAAATAACCTAATCCGGAACCGCCATACTCTTCAGGAACTAAAACTCCCATTAAACCCAATGCGCCTAATTTTTTAAATGTTTCTATGGGAAAGGTTTGGGCTTCATCCCATTCCATTACATTTGGACGGATATGTTTCTCAGCAAAATCACGAACCATATTAATGATCATTTGTTGATTTTCTGAGGCTGAAAAATTGATTCCAGACTTATCTGGGGCTAATGTTGTTTGCATGAAATGATTTCTATTTAGTGCAATAATAGGGATTTTTACCCCAAAAAATCAGTACAAATAAGTAGTCAAAAACAGAACAAAATGGTTTTAGGTTCAATTACAGCGGCTAAATGCTTAGGGCAAACAAATCACTACTTTTATACCGTAATATTATGAATAAGAAATTAACGTAATGATATTTTCTGAAGCAGGTTTTAGCTTTGTTTTACCATTTAGAAAATCTAAACTTATTATAAAACAATACCCGGCTACCCGCCCGCCTAATTGCTGTACAAGCCTGGTTGCTGCTCCAACTGTTCCGCCGGTGGCCAGCAGATCATCATGAATAAGCACATTTTGCCCAGGCACAATAGCATCTTCATGCAATTCCAATATAGCCGAACCATATTCCAGTTCACAGGGTTCCTGAATGGTTTTAAAAGGTAATTTTCCTTGTTTTCGGACAGGTACAAATGGGATTTTTAAACGGCTTGCCAGCATTAATCCGAACAAAAACCCTCTGCTTTCAATACCGGCAATTACATCAATCTTTGTATTTGCGAGTTGCTTTACAAACTCATCAATAACTTCAGAACATAGTACTGGATCTTTAAGTATTGGTGTTATATCTTTAAATACGATACCTGGTTTCGGAAAATCAGGAATATCACGAATGGAAAGTAAAAGTTTGGCGCTAATGATTAAAATTTAAATATGGCTCAATTTTACGGATAATTTCCGCATTAAGTAGAGCTACTTTTTTTAAATCATCAGCAGATGTATAGTTGCCATTTTGTTTTCTGTATTGAATTATAGCATTCATTTGCTTAAATGTGAGATAAGGGTTTCGTTTAATATCATCAAACAAAATTGTATTGATATTTATCTTTTTTATGCTTTGCGCATTTACACTGACTAAATCTTTGAGTTGCTCATATTTTGTAGAATCTATCCCAAAAACTTCACGCAACTGCTCTTTACTATAAAAACCTCCAAGTCTTGTTCTATATTTAATTATTCGTGACGCAAAAGCGGGCCCAATACCCTTTATCGATTCTAATTTTGCAGAATCAGCAGTATTCAATTCTATAATAACTACGGGCTTATTTTTGTAATTGGTTTCTTCTTTTTTAAATTCCTTAAAATCATTATCAGGTTTATATTCTTTTGTAGTACCAGGTTTGATAGTTATATAAGGTTCTAAACGGGCATATTGTGCAGCGCTAATTGTATACATTTTCTTAACATCATCTTTTGTATAGAATTTCCCGCCCTTGGCTTCATAATTTTTAATTCCTTTTATCTGCTTTTCAGAAAGGCCTAATTTTTTCCAATCAGCTTCAGGTAAACCATTCGGGTCAAAATCAAAGTAAGTTGCTTTTAGTTCTTTATCTTCAATTTCATCCTTAAGTTGCTTGTAGTTATGTTTACCTCCTTCTGCCTGGGCAGAAGCTTTAAAATCTTCCACATCGCGTTTAAATTGGCTAAAGTCAAATTGCTCTTCTTTATAAAACAGCTTATAAACAGAGGGAAAGAACAAAACAGTAATAATTAAAACAAAAAGCACTAAAATTCCATTAAGTTCTTTTTTTGAAAAACCGAAGTAATTTCTAAGAAAATCCTTCATAAATAATCTAATATTAATTATATTTTAAATATAAACGATAAATTTAAAAAATCAATTAGTAGACTTGTATAAAATAAAGAATGAAGATCATTACTAAAGAAGCGTTTGCTAAAGCTATAAAACTGGATAAATTACCTATGCCCGGTTTAGCATCTTTATTAATGGAGATAATGAAGATTAACGAAGTAAATGATCTTTTTGAAAAAGCAGAGCACCTGAAAGGGACAACTTTTGTAGATAAAGTTCTTCAAATTCTTGGGATAAAAGTAGAAATTGATGAAAATGATCTGAAAAACATTCCGCAGAAAGGCGCTTTCATTGCTATAGCAAACCATCCGTACGGCGGTGTTGAAGGATTGGTTTTATTAAAAATTTTATGTGGTGTGAGAGCAGATGCAAAGTTAATGGCCAATTTCCTTTTGAAACAAGTTCCAAACTTAAGCGAGTATTTTATAGCTGTAAACCCATTTGAAAATGTAGAACACTCATCCAGTATTAGCGGAATAAAAAACACCTTGCAATTATTAAGAGACGGCACACCTATCGGCATTTTTCCTGCCGGGGAGGTTTCAACCTATAAATTAGAAACACAACAAATAACCGATAAATTATGGCATCCGGTTGTAGGAAAGCTGATAGCAAAGGCCAATGTACCGGTCATACCTGTCTATTTTCATGGGAATAACGGCCTGCTTTTTAATCTGCTAAGTTTAATACATCCTACTTTACGAACAGCAAAACTCCCCTCAGAGCTTTTTAATAAACAGGGGCATACCATACGGGTTCGTATTGGAAAACCTATTCATATTGAAGATACAGCCTGTCAAAACAATTCCACTAAACTTTTAAGCTATTTAAGAGCAAAAACCTATGTATTGGGAACAGGACTCGAAAATGAAAAGAAAATATTTAATCCCCGCAACCTGTTTAAAATTAAAAAAAGGGCAGAGATAATTATAGATGAAATACCTGCCTGCCTTTTAAAAGAAGAAGTAGAAACTTTAGATGATTTTAAAACCTGGACCGAAAAAAACTATGAGGTTTATATTTGTCCCTCGCCTAAAATTCCCAATATTATTAAAGAAATTGGCCGCCTAAGAGAAATTACTTTCCGTGAAATTGGCGAGGGGACTAATAAAAAAACTGATTTGGATGAATACGATATTTACTATAACCATTTATTTATTTGGGATAATGAAGTAGATAAGGTTGTAGGCGCTTATCGCATTGGAAGAGGGGATGAGATATTTTACAGCATGGGAAAACGTGGTTTTTATCTTAATGAATTATTTAAAATTAAAGATCAGTTCTACCCTGTTTTACGCAAAAGCCTGGAGTTAGGACGATCATGGGTACGCAAAGAGTATCAGCAAAAACCACTTCCATTATTCCTCCTTTGGAAAGGTATTTTAAAGTATTTAATAAACAATCCCAAGTATCAATATTTAATAGGGCCCGTAAGTATAAGCAACAGCTTTTCTAAATTCTCTAAATCACTCATTGTAGATTTTATCTATAAAAACCATTTCGACCATGAACTGGCCCAATATGTAAAACCACGCAAAAAATTTAAAGTAGATTTTTCCAAAATAGATGCTGACCTGCTCCTGGAATCAAAAGAAACACTTAAAGACCTGGACAACTTAATAGCAGATGTAGAAAGATCACATATTAAAATACCTGTTTTGTTAAGACAGTATCTCTCTTTAAATGCACGGATCATTTGTTTTAATATTGACCCTAAATTTAGCAATTGTTTGGATGGCTTTCTGGTAGTTGACCTGGAGAAAATACCAAAAGAGATATTAGAAAAAGTAGGTAAAAACCTTTAAATTAAAACCCAAAACACTCCTCCAGGATTTATAATGAGGAACTGCCCCAAGCTTATTCCTTGGCAGAGTTAAGCCAGACTACTTTTTGTTCTGACTGTTGTTCTTGTCCAATAATGTCCCTGTAAAGTTCCGGCTTTCTTGCTTTAATATACCGGTAACCACCAGCTTGCATAAGTTTCTCTCGTGTTAAGGTTGCTGTCATGCAATCATCACCTAATGTACGACACTCCGCAATAATATCTCCAAAGGGATCTATGATCATGGAGCATCCGTTCTTCAGCTGGTCATCATCCATCCCAATTGCATTTGAAAAAACTACATAAATACCATTATCATATGCTCTTGCTGGCAGCCATTTCATTAACCAGTCACGTCCCTTCATACCATCAAATTCTAATCTTAAAGAAGTTGGATCAGTTTCCCTCTTTTCCCAAAGTTCAGGCGCTACAAAACCAGCGCCCGGCCGTGGGGATGGTGTACACATAGTTACATGCGGCATAAAGATAATTTCTGCTCCCAAAAGAGTTGTTGCCCTCACATTTTCAATAATGTTATTATCGTAACAAACCAAAATGCCACATTTCCAGCCGTAAAGCTCAAAAACACAATATTCATTACCCGGTGTGAGATACGGATTAATAAATGGATGGATCTTTCTATACTTGGCTACTAATCCATTTTTATCTACACAAACATATTGTTTATATAAATTATCCTCTTTATCTTTTTCAAAAAGC
Source organism: Daejeonella sp. (assembly GCA_049660965.1). Taxonomy (GTDB): domain Bacteria; phylum Bacteroidota; class Bacteroidia; order Sphingobacteriales; family Sphingobacteriaceae; genus Daejeonella. Next base: position 8,713 of record JBASZP010000445.1, read on the forward strand.
CCAGCCAAAATAGCTATATTATGTTTTTTAGCTATTTCGATAAGCTTTAAAACACTCTCTCCATCCGGAATAAATTCTGCCAAAGCAAGCATTTGCTCTTTCGAGAGATGCCGGGCAAACGTGTATCCTGTGATGGAACATTCATGAAAAGCAATCACATTTGCTCCCTGATACGCTGCCTTTTCTGAAAGTTTATCAATTACAGAAAGATTATACGCTTTGTCGCCGCTTTTATGCTCAAACTGAGCTGTTGAGATTTTAATTTTATCCACGCATTATTTATTTATTCTATGAAATCCCTCAAAGATTAAAAGATGTTCATTTCTCAATAAGATAAACTCAACATTATCCAAATTTGTTGCAAAAAAATTGAATTCTGCCAGTTAAGTTTCTCTGGCTGTTCGCCATATTCAAAAGGGTATAACGGATTAACTAGTAAAAGGGATCAATCCTCTTTGTATCTTACATAACAACCAACCAGAAAGGTGCAAATTGTTAAGTGGAAACAGCCGACAGCACATAAAGAACTGTCCGGCTAATATCAATTTTAGTAAATTGATGTTTAACAAGCACATTGAATTTTTTCACCAGATGTGTTGCCATTTGTCCCCTCAGTAGAATAACCATCAAACTTCCACCATTCAATTCCACCTATAAGTTCTTTGACTTTGAATCCAAGTTTTGCCATATTCAAGGCTCCTTTTGTAGAGGCATTACAACCAATACCATCACAGTAGGTTACATATAAATACTCTTTATCTAAATGACGGGTACTTTCTTCATTCATCTCTCTGTGAGGAATATTGATCGCTGTAGGAATATGTTCTTTTTCATATCCAAACGGTTTTCTGGCATCCAATGCAATTACTTTTTCACCATTATTTAGGGCGTCAAATAAATCGGAGGGATCCATCTCAAATGCTAACTTGTTTTCATAATGCCTGATTTGACTATCCATTTTTAATTTCCTTTATTTTTAGTTGTTATAATGCTGTAAATTTACAAGGATAGATTCTTAGTAAGAAACGAAAAAAATTCATCATAACCATTCATTTTTTTCATTAAAACTGAATAGCAGATTCCTTTACTTTACAAATAATTTATTTGATGGAAATTAGGCATTTAAGGCTTGTAAAGGCAATTGTAGAAGAAGGAAGTATATCAAAAGCAATTAACAAATTGCACTTAACACAATCTGCCTTGAGCCATCAATTGAAAGAAGCCGAATATCAATTAGGTGCAAAGATCTTTTTAAGACAAAATAAAAAACTGATATTGACCAAAGTTGGTGAGGTGATATTTAAAGCGGCTAATGAAATTCTAAATAAGCTTGCTAAAACAGAAGCCGAAATTAAACATTTAATCTCCGGGGAAACAGGAGAGATTAGAATTAGTACAGAGTGCTATTCCAGCTATCACTGGCTGCCAGCCGTCATCAAACAATTCCATTTACTGTTCCCCAATATTGAGATAAAAATCATAATGGAAGCCACTCATTACCCATTACAAAAATTAAAGGAGAATAGTATTGATCTGGCAATTACCAGCGATCCGGTTGAAGATAGCCATATTAAATACATAGAATTGTTTCAGGATGAAATGGTCATGGTTGTTTCAGAAAATCATCCCTGGAAAGAAAAAAAATATGTAGTTGCCGAAGACTTTATAAACGAACACCTCTTCATCCATTCACTCCCTTTAGAATGTGTAACAATTCATCAGTTTCTTTTAGCGCCAGCCGGCATTTTACCAAAGAAAATAACCCCTTTGCCATTAACCGAAGCATCTATTGAAATGGTAAAGGCCGATATGGGAATAATGTCAATGGCAAAATGGTCCTTACAACCCTATTTAAACAATAATTATATTAGAACTGTTAAAATTGGTAAGAACGGGTTAAAAAGGAAACATTACATAGCTGTAATAAATAGCGATAACCAGCCTTCGTACTTCACTCATTTTATTGATTTTTTAAAAACTGAAATAAATATACAATGGAATTTATAATTAGAAAATGTTGTGAAAGTGATTTAGACAGACTGGTTGAATTATGTAAAAATCATGCCGATTATGAACAGGCAGCCTACCAGGCACAAGGAAAAAAAGAATTATTAAAAGAAGCTATATTTTCAGAACATAACAGGTTAAACTGCTTCATCATTGAAGTTGATCAATCAGTAGCGGGCTATTTTACCTATACCTTCGATTTCTCCACATGGGATGCCAGACAATTTCTGTACTTAGACTGTTTGTATTTAGAACCCGCATGTAGAAGTTTGGGTATAGGGGCAAAGGTTTTTACAGAACTGGAAAAAATTGCGAAGGAAAATAAATGCGTAAACATTCAATGGCAAACCCCGGTTTTTAACGAAAGGGCCATAAAATTTTATCATAAAATTGGAGGGATCGGCAAGGATAAAGTAAGGTTCTTTTTGAACACATAAGTCAAATGCTAAAACCTCAGCTTACCCGCGTTTTTAAAGGACATTTTCTATTGATAGAAAAGTCAATCTATTTTACATTCGGCATAACAAAAAATCACACGGAAAACTACAAATTTCCAAGTGGAAGCCCATAACCCTACAAAAAGAAGAAAAAATGCAGGCAGAAAACTTATTAAAACAAATAAATTTCATTAAAGAAATTGACAAGCTTAAATACATTCAACGTAAAACCAAATTATTCAACAGCGACAGAAACGAAAATGATGCTGAACATAGCTGGCATTTAGCTATGATGACCATTGTTTTGGCGGAACACGCAGATATACCCATTGATGTTTTAAAAGCTGTGAAGATGGTTCTGATACACGACATTGTTGAAATTGACGCTGGGGATACTTTTATCTATGACACTAAGAAAAACCATAGCAATACGGATGAAGAACGGATTGCCGCTGAAAGAATTTTCGGAATGCTGCCAAAAGAACAGGCAGAAGACTTTATTGCACTTTGGGGAGAATTTGAAGAAGATAAAACAAATGAAGCAAAATTTGCAAAGTCTATAGACAGGCTTGGAACCCTTACTGCAGAATGTTTCAAATAATGGCGGAACATGGACTGAATTTGATGTGGACTATAAAAGAGTTTACGAAAAAAAGAAAGTTATTAAAAATGGTTCAAGCTCTATTTGGAACTACGCAGAAAACTTAATTAATGAAAGTGTTGAAAAGGGAATTTTAAGAAATAAATAGTCTTAAATATCCCATAGGGGTTTTGCACAGAGCCCTGGATTTAGAATTTTTCAAACAAATTATTTTTCAAAAAAGTTGTTTATATGCAACATTTATGTTTACCTTCACAAAAACAAATCTCATTCAGTATGAAATTAACTTTACCCCTTAAACACCTGTTCTGTTTACTTTTGCTAAGTATGCTTATCAGTATTAATTCCTGTAAAAGAGAAGAACTGCAGTCAGAACAGCAAACAGCCCAATCACTAATTGAAAGCTCAAAAACATACTTTGAGAA
>JBASZP010000446.1:0-2858 GCA_049660965.1 Daejeonella sp.
ACCCAAGACAGCTCTAACTTCTCCTGAAACTTGAGTTGCATACAAAGCAGAAACATCTTCCCATAATTTTACAACAGATGGAATGTTGTCATTAAATTCTGGCATGGTAATTTTATATTTTTCTAAAATTCCTTCTAAAGTGGTTCCACCTTTACCTTGTGCTATTTCTAAAGCCATATCCATTACTCCAACTCCATTTGAAGTTCTACCTGACCAAAAGAAAGCTTTATTTACATCAGTTTTTAAAAGCAATTTAATTTCATCTGCATTGCTAAGAACTTTTCCAGTAGCTTGAGCAATTTTTCCATATCTAACGGTAAGTTGTGGGGTATTTGGGTCGGAGGCATTCAGTCGCCTAATAAACTTCTGTTCATTTCGTGTATAAAACTGATACCCTGCAGGTGCTTCAACCAGTTCATCTATGTTTTTACCAATGGCTGTAGCCCAGTTCCCCGCCCCTATAACAACCTCACGCTCGCCCGCACGCGAAGCACCAATCAAAGCATAACTTGCCCCTGAAGTTCTTTTTTGAGAAATATAATTTTCTGCAATACCACTTCTTGTAAAATTCTGCTCTCCAATTTTTACTGTACTCTCTTCTTTTACATTTTCTGTTTTTGAAAATGAAACCTCATGATTTGGCAAGGCAACTTTTGTAAATATAGGTGTTGCATTTGCTTGGCTTGTAAACCAAGAGAGGAAAAGGATAAGAAATTGGAAGATTTTCATTTTAACCTTCGGCTATTTTTAATAATTCTTCTGGGCTTTGGCTATCTAAGAAAGCAATCACTTTTTCTAACTCCTGCTTATCCCAATCGCTTGCATTAAGCAACCGTTTTAGATAATCATTTTTTAGCATTTCGTAATTCGATAGGTTACTTAACTTAGATAATATTAAACCAAAACGCACCGATACAGATAACTGCCTTGTATTATTGATAAATTCGTTGTTATTTATTTTTCTTTCCATCTCAGCAAGATTATTGTATTGTTTATATGATGGCACTAACGTTTTATTTAAAAATTCAAACATCTCATTAATTGCCTTTTCAGCTTCATCAAAAGTGTATATATCGTAGTCTTTAACAGGATATTTACCTAGTTCAAATAATTCAACTTGCCTAATAAATAATTGACTTCCACTTTTTAACTTTTTCAATTCTTCATTATTACCTGTTGCTAATAACATTATTCTATCCACACCAATAAATCCCGCCCAAAAAGAGAAGGATGTGGGAAAAGAATTATCTCTATCTATACTTGAAATTGATATTTTAAAAGTAAAACCATTGGAGTTCAAACTATAACCATACCCATCTTTTTTAAAACCAATTGGTAATAATTTATTTTTTGCTTGTTCGTGAATGAACTTTTTTAAATCTGCTAATTTCATCTTATTGCACTAATGTCTTTTTAAATATATTGTAACCATTGGTCGACACATCATTTACAAAAAAGTCAACCGATTTTTCTACTTGTATTGGGTTTAAGTTTCCTAAAAAGTTTTGAGCCCTTTGACCAGCGGGTTTTATTTGTGTTATCGTTCCATTTTTTAAAGCCTCATAAAATGTTTTTTGATTAGCTGTACTCATACTATTTAACAATTCTGTTGGAGTTTTTGTACTCAAATTATTTACAATACTACTTTTACCGTCTGCAATTCGAAATAAAGTGCCATTGCCACTAACGTCAATTAAATTGTCAATTCTACATCTTACAGGTGTCGTGCTTCCTTGTATGTAAATATCAACTGTAATTTGTTGCCCTACTTTTGTGCTTCCATAAGTGGTTTCCAAATGGCTTGTAACATTCATTTCATGCTGTGCCCAAAATTTCTTAGCATTTTCAGTTACTGCATTATTTGTTTTTACAAGTTCGTCTAATATTTCCGCTTCATTTTTTGCAACAGATACAATTGCATTTTCTACGTTATCTACTTTGTTTAAAAGGTTTGGAATGGCTCTCCCCGCCCCTATAACTAAACCATCAGCCAACCCTTCAGTTTTTTTAGCTTTTTCAAGAAGCGCCTCGCCAACCTTTTCTAGATCCGCTTTACTTGCTTTGGCTAAAAACTCTTCAAAAGAAACTATTTTTTTGCCGGCGCTTAGCTCACCTGTACCTATAAATAAAGTAGCTACATCAATCACTAATTTACCTTGTTTGTAACGGGCTATCTCATCATTTTTGCTGATCTCTTTTAAGTAAACATCTAAACTTTTTGCAATGGAAGCAGAGGCATTGGCCAGCTTCTCCTCGTCGTTGATTACTTCCCATAACTTAGTAATGGTTTCTTCAGATTCAGCTCTTGTTCTTTTATAATCCAAACAGGATAAAACTCGTTCAGCTATGTTTTTTGCCTTACGTTCTGCATAGGCTTTCTGTATGGATGCCCATAAGCCTTTTTCTTTCTTTAATTCTTTTATCCGATCCTGTAAACGGTTATAACTGTTATCGTCTTCCAGTAAATTATCGCATTCTAATAAGGCTATGCTGTAAGCATAAATTAGTTTTTCGATATTTTTATTGATATCATAGATACCTTTTACCTGTCCGTACGCTCCATCAATAATTCCTGATATAAAAGGTCTGTCTTCTGTATCATAATATTGGTTTGGCGCTATCTCCGTATCTTTCCAGAAACAGTAAGGGACTATGCCATTTTCATAAGGTTTCCATGCTTCATCTTCACAGCCTTTATAAAACGTGTAGACCTTATATATTTTCTGTAGTGTACTGATAAACTCAGTCCCGTGATTATCAAAATATTTGTCTACACAATTTGCACTAAGGCTTTCTTTTAATTTGCTTGTTTCCAGTGCAGGAATTATTTTGGAGAGATTAGGGTATTGAATGGTAAC
>JBASZP010000447.1:0-2098 GCA_049660965.1 Daejeonella sp.
ACGGGGTATAGCACTGTGAACGCACCGTAAACGGTGTGTTCCTTTTGCTGTATCAGTTGTATAAGGCTTCCACGAGCCTCGATTAGCTGATTATATGCGTAAAGGACACACCGTTTGTCTTTAAATCTCTTGTTGAACTATTTGAATTGCAGCTTTATTTAAACCTATTTTTTAACTATTAAACAATTATTATGGAAAAAAGTCGGAAACCAATCTTAAAGAAAAAACCATTTCGTTTTCTTTGTTTGCTCGTTCTTTTTATTATTGGCGTTTACTCATGTACCCGATTAGATTTGCTACCCAATCAAAATTTAGGTGCTAAAGTTTTGGAACTCCCAGTAGGTTCAGATAGAATTTTGTACAGAATTGCGAACGCATTAGATAAACAAGACAAGCAGTTTAAGTTCCTTGACAAATTTGCAAAAAAAGAAGGCATCCCCAAATGGAGCTTTGCCGAAATAGCAAGCCAAGGGCTTATTATTTCTCAAGCAAATACAGCCAACTCAGTAACCACAGATGAAGCGGGAGATACATTAGTATTAATACCACTGGTCTTGAGTAACGCCGAATTCGTTAATGGCTTCATTTCATGTAAAGTAAATGATACAGTTTCATTTAAGTTATTCAGAGCCTCTGATTATGTGGGATATGGGTTCGACAGTACCCAATCTAATGGTTTATCTGCCAAAAAGTTAGCACTTAAACTAATGAACTTCGAAAAAAACATTTTTAATCATTCTACATACAGAGTTAATGATAAAAGAATTTTTGGGAAAAAAGCCAATGGAGAGGAAGTTAGAATTGTAAGAATAAAACCTAAAAATGCCAGTACTACTTCGCAACTCATTACTATAACAGAGTGTATTACAGTTGAGGTGCCAAATGATGAGGGGCAAATTGTTGGGGTTGCTCCTGGAGAAGACTATGAGTGGGTAATCGAAGATGAAGTATGCACAACCTCATATATTTGGTATGCCGTTGAAGGTAGTGGTGGGGGTACAGGAACAGCCGGAACTGGAGGAGGGGATAATAATAATAACTGGTATAATGGGGGACCATGCGGAGATGAACCTTGTCCGGGTGGTGGTTCTGGTTCTGGCACTTCAGGAAATGGTGCATGGACAACATACACAATAAAAGGGAGTGAACACTTAGATACCTGGCAAATAACAACAGAGGATAATGATAAAAAAAATTATTGGAAAGCTAATAATATTGACAAGAGTGGCCTTGACACCTGCACCAAGAAAATTCTAGAAAAAATAGCAGAGAATTTAAAATTTGATGACGTCTTGGGGCGAATTCTTACAAAATTAGATAGATCAATAGGCGAACCTAATAATTTGGAAAAATTTAATGTTGCAATCAAAATAGAACAAACAGGGCAATCAAGCGGACAAGCAAAAAATTTTAATTATAATTATACAACTCAAGTCTTTTCTTGCGATATAGTTCTTGATTCATTAATGCTTGTTGAAGCAACTGATGTACAAATTGCTCAAACTTTAATTCATGAAATGATTCATGCCTATATGAAGTCTCTTCTGAAACGGGTACGGGCGGGTGTAACTTTTGATCAGATTAAGCAAATGGGCTACGACAGTGTTTTTAATGAATATATTGACACATTAGTTGCAAGAGACAAAAGAACTTTAGTTACAATTGAACAAGATAGGCAATACGATCACAACTACATGACCAACAAACTTATTGAAATTCTGGCTTCAGCAATAGAAAAATTTGACAATTCCGCACAAACAAACAAGCGTAATTACTGGTATCTTTCTTGGGGAGGTTTACAACGTACAAGAGTTTGGCAAAAATATTGGCCAAATATTATTGACCCAGATGTGACTAAAAGATGGCCGCCACTATACCCTGCTCCATCCGAGGATAGTACTCAAGGGCTAAAATATGCATTTACTTTACAGCGCCTTGATACAATGTATCATGTTCTTAGAAATGAAGAAACAGGGTCCCCCTCTGCAATTGGTAAGAAGAGAATACCAGGCGGCTGCTATTAAACAAAGATTTATGCTAAAGAAAATAACCTTATTTACATCGTTACTTCTTATTGGAGTAGCTTCTATAGGACAAA
>JBASZP010000448.1:0-1948 GCA_049660965.1 Daejeonella sp.
GTATAAAGTTGCCCTTCTCAAATACATAACAACCCTTTTCGGCAGCAGTAATAACAATAATCTTAATAGCATATATCTCTGAAACAAGCTCACAAAACTGGCGTAGGCTAAAAAATAAATCTTCAAATAATACTTCAGATATTTCTGAGACCTCATCAACATTGAGCTTGAGGACATCACAAAGTCGTAAAGAATTCATGATGATCAACTTTGAGTAGCCGCCTTTTCTTAAATTGACATCGTAGAAAACATGTTTGAATTTATGGGTCGAGAAAATTGCTTTTAATGTATCTGCTGAGACTGGACCTCTTTGTGCAAGTGAACCAAAGTAGAATAGGTCAAAGTCCAAAGAGCCAATTCTGGATTCCAATTCGTTAAACTCGATAAAATCGTAAGCCACCTCATTCTTAATCCAATAATCAGGTTGCCCGTTTTCTAACTTCACATCAACCGTACCTGTTTCGTGTATAGCATCTAGTTGAATCAGGGTAGTATTAACCCCATACTTTGCTGCCTGACTTAAAGCAGTTTCTCCAAACGAATCGTTTCCTACACGGGAAATGATATAGGACTTAACCCCATACTGAGCCATGTGGGCTATAAAGTTTAAAGGCGCTCCACCCAAATGAGGCTTACCTTCAATGATGTCCCACAATATCTCGCCAAATGCCAGGACCTTCATAATTTAAATCTTACCGGCTTGATTGATTAAGATAATTATTCATCAGTTTCCTGAGCCGAATTTATACCTTCAATTAATACAAGAATATTTACTACGTATCAATGTCTTTAAGTATCAAACCAAGTACACTAACTTGGTAAAAAACTTGCCTAACGTGTTAAATAGGCCTTATTTAAACCAATATTGGGTATGCTCTAAATGGTGTAGTAGAATAAAATATTTAGTAATTGTATCAAGTTTTCAATTTTGTTTCAAAATGAAAGTTTAGTTCATTTTGCTTGTTTTGAAATCCTTAGGTGATTTACTAAACTTAGTTTTGAAAATAGTTGAAAAATAAGCAGGCGAGGAAAATCCGACTTCAAAAGCTATCTCGGCAATGCTCTTATCAGAATTAAGTAAAAGATATTTTGCCTTTTTAAGTCGTACAGAAACTAAATAGTCATTTACACTAAAGCCCAAAACAACTTTAACCTTCCTATAAACCTGAATCCGAGACATCCCCAGTTCGTGCGCAATCTCATTAACGGATAAATTAGAGTTTGATAAGTTCCTTTCGATGATAGATGTGAAATCGTTGACAAATTTCTTATCCAGACTACCCGGAGCAAGTGTATGTGTATCAATATTCAGATCGTGGCTATAATGATCTCTTAATACCTGACGGTTTCTGATCAATGCCTTGATCCTCTCGTTTAAATATTCGAAAACAAAAGGCTTTGTCACGTATTCATCGGCACCGGTCTTTACACCAATAATCTTTTGTTCAATTGAGCCAGCCGCTGTGAGAATAATAATTGGGATATGAGATGTACGCAAGTCTGTTTTCAACAATTTAGAAACCTCAAAACCATCTTTACCAGGAAGCATCACATCACATATAATCAAATCAGGCACTATTTCGAATGCCCTCTTTAACCCTGAAGATCCGTCAACAGCTTCATCGATGTTATATTCATTGATGAGGCTGTTTTTAAGGAAGTTTCTCATCTCCTGGTTGTCGTCAATAATCAGAATTGTATGGTCTTTAAATACTGTTTCATCATACTTTACTTTATCAAGGTTTAAGGCAATGTCATCAACCAAAACTCTTTGATTTTGTGTTCTCAAAAATTCAGAACCGGGAGAGGCTATTTCTTGAGGCTGCAAATGATCCTTTCCTAATGGCAAAATAACACAAAACCTTGAACCCTTTCCCTTCTCACTTGTAAGTAGAATTTCACCATGATGCATATCGATAAACTCCTTAGATAAGGATAGTCCCAACCC
>JBASZP010000449.1:0-3497 GCA_049660965.1 Daejeonella sp.
TTTAATATTTCCGGCGTTTTCTCTGGTGGAAAACAGGGGGGCCAACTTTCCGTTAGGGTTTAACTTTTCATATTCTTCGCCAAACAGGGAAATAAAATCCTTCTGGCTTGTTTTTAATTTAGCTTCCGCATTACGTAAAGCAGTATTAAAATTGATGTCCGTACTATTGTTGGACAGGTTACGTACCAGCTCTGTTAAAGAGATTTCCATGGTAACGTTCATACCGCCCTTTAAATCCAGGCCAAGCGGGATCTCACGTTCTTTAGCGTATTGATAAGTAATGTATTTTATAGTCGATCCGAAAACAGGTAGTAGGGCTACCGAATCTAAATAAGTTTTTTCTCTGGGGGCATTGCCTTTTGAAAACTCTTTAGCCTTATTTTCTACATGTCTGGCTACCCATGTGAATGAGAGTGAATATAAACACGCAATTGCCAATGCTATTGCGGCGAATTTAACTAGTCCTTTACCTTGCATTTTAATTTAATTGTATAATAGTGTTGCGATAAGCCCCTTTTTATTAAGACGGCAAATCTAACTAAATTTTCTGTTTATAAAATTCTTTCGGCTAGAAAATACAGGGGAATATTTGCAGGCTTTGTTTTTATGATTTTTGAGGTTTGTGTAATGCAGGAGTAAGGTAAGAAATACAACCTGAATGGTAAGTTGTGAGATAGAAATCGGGGGCAGAGGTTGGTCTATGTTAACGCACAGAAAGCCCTTCCCAAGCGGCTGATGGTTCTGCTGAGGAACAAAGCCTCCTTCCCCAGCGGCTGACGATTCTGTTGAGGAATAAAAGGCCTTTTTGCTATTCGCCATGTTCTGAAAGGTATGGCTAATTTAGTGATTAAATTGGATTGCAAATACATTAGTGTAGGAAAGATCATTTTAACTTGTCAGCCAAAGAAATATACTATAAAACGTTATAATTTGTCCTTCTGAGCGAAGTTGGAGGGCGAGAAATTAGCCATAATTTTAGAATATATTATTAGGAGCTAAGGAGGAGAGCGCTTAATGTGCTATAAGGTTTTGACTTCGCCCAACCTGACAAAGTAAGATGAGTATTATAAGTCTTTCGTATACTAATGATTACAAATCCACCCCAATATTTTAGTCGGAGTGCTCTGTGGAACATTCAGAACAGCGGATATTGCCTATTGTGGGACGGAAGTCATCTGTTTTCTTCACTCCTTCGAAAGACTTAAACCAGAGGAGATGATCTATTGAATTTCATATCTTACTTTTCTATTCTATAAAAATGAAGTAAACAACCTGAATTTTGTTAAAACATTATTTCTCATCTATTAGTTATAGTTATACTTTATAATTCATCTAAAATTAAATCTAAATGCTATGAAAAAAGATCTAACAAGTTTACTTGTCCTGTTGCTTTTTGCAGTAAATGCGCTTGCTCAGGATCGTACAGTTACCGGTACGGTAACTGACAAAGACGATGGCTTACCTATGCCGGGCGTAAGCGTTATTGTAAAAGGGACAACCATTGGTACCCAAACAGGTACAGACGGTAGATATGTATTAAAAGTGCCTGATGAAAACACCATCTTACAATTTACTTTTATCGGCTATGCATCTCAGGAACATACCATTCCCCCTTCTAATATTATAAATGTTGTTTTAGCCACAGATACCAAAGTGCTTGAGCCTGTAATAGTAACCGCATTAGGAATTGGCAGAAAGCGTAACCAGGTTCCTTATGCTGCGCAGCAGGTTGGGGGCGCAGAAGTTAGTAAAACCCGTAGCAATAATTTCATTCAAAATCTTTCAGGTAAGGTAGCTGGCCTTGATATTAAACAAACAAACAGTTTGGGCGGATCAACCAATGTTATTTTAAGGGGGACTAAATCTATTATCGGTAGTAATCAGGCGCTTTTTGTAGTGGATGGTGTTCCTTTTAATAATGCTAACACGAATACAAATAACCAAACAACCGGAAGGGGAGGTTATGATTATGGAAATGCGGCAGCCGATATTAATCCTGATGATATTGAATCAGTTACTGTTTTAAAAGGAGCAGCAGCAAGTGCATTATACGGTTCTCAGGGAGCCAATGGAGTAATTTTGATTACCACTAAAAAAGGAGTTAAAGGATTAAATATTACTGTTAATACAGGTATTTCTGTTGGTAAAATTGATAAAAGCACATTTGCAAAATATCAAAAAGGATATGGCGGTGGTTATGGAACTAAATATAAAGACCCAAGTAAATATTTCTTATTTCAGGATATAGACGGTGATGGTACAAATGATCTGATAGCGCCCCTACCTGCAGATGCGTCTTATGGCGGACGTTTTAATCCCGATCTCTTAGTTTATCAATGGGATGCTTTTGATCCTGCTTCTATTAACTATGGTAAGCTAAAACCTTGGGTTGCGGCCCAAAATGATCCTAGTACTTTTTTTGAAACAGCGATTTCAAGCAATCAAAGTATTTTTATCGATGGAGGACATGATAAAGGATCATTCAGGTTGGGTTTTACCCGGAATGATGACCGTGGTTTTATGCCTAACAGCAAGATCACTAAAAACCTGGTAAATTTTGGTGCTACTTATAATATTACACCTAAACTTACTGCCGGAGCTAACCTTAACTTTTCAAATATTGATGGATTGGGACGATACGGAACAGGATATGACGGGGACGGGGCTAGAAACTTAATGACCAACTTCCGCCAATGGTGGCAGGTAAATGTGGATATAAAAGAACAAAAGGAAGCCTATTTCAGAAATAAGAAGAATATAACATGGAATTGGAAAAGCCCTGACAGGATTATTCCAGCCTATTGGAATAATCCATATTATACCCGGTATGAAAATTTTGAAAATGACAGCCGTAACCGATATTTTGGAAATACCAGTTTAAATTATAAAGCAACCGAATGGCTAAATATTTTAGGACGTGTTTCCTTAGATTCCTATGATGAACTACAGGAAGAAAGAATATCTGCAGGAAGCGTTGGAGAGTCAGAATATGACCGGTTTAACCGTTCTTACCGGGAAACAAACTTCGATCTACTGGCAAATTTTGACCGGAACATTAGTACAGACCTGAATTTTAAAGCCTTATTGGGAACAAATCTCCGCAGGCAGCATAATCAAAGTATCCGCGCTACAACAAACGGAGGCTTGATAGTCCCTAAAGTATATTCCCTTTCTAATAGTTTAAACCCTATTGAAGCTCCTTTGGAAATTGATGCTGTGAGAAAAGTTCAAAGTATATTCACAGGAGCAACCATATCCTGGAAAGAAATGCTGACTTTGGATGCCACCCTGCGAAGAGACAAGTCTTCTACTCTGCCAAAAGGCAACAATGTATATTATTATCCTTCTGTTTCAGGCGGTTTCGTGTTTTCAAAATTATTACCGGATGAAAACTGGTTTCCCTATGGTAAATTAGTGGCTAACTATGCTGAAGTAGGTAATGACGCTCCTCTGTATAGTGTGAATGATGTATATTATGGCATTGCACCATTTGGAAC
>JBASZP010000450.1:0-3131 GCA_049660965.1 Daejeonella sp.
GGTGTGAAGTTCAATAACTGCGACTAATTTTCTTTCAGGGTATTGATTTTTTACCGCATTAATAGTTGCTTTTAACTTAGAAGGTGAATGGGCAAAATCTTTAAAAACAGCAGTACTGTCATTTTCGCCAAGTAATTCTAAACGGCGTGCAGCACCTGTAAAACTTTTAACTGCAGCGTAAAATTTATCCTCCGATAAGCCTAACTCCGTGCAAACCTGTTTGGCCGCATTAAGATTTAATAGATTGTGATCACCAAAAATACGTAAAGATATTTCCCCTGAATTTGTAATTAATGTTGTAATATTATTTTCAACTTTTGCATTCGGAATTGAATACGGTTTTTTAACAAGATTCGATCCTGCTTTTTTCTCAACCAGATTTGTTAAGACTTTATCTTCTGTACAATAAATTAAAGTGCCTCCGGGCTCAATAGTATCTATAAAGGTTTCAAACTGTGCAATATAATTTTCAAAAGTTGGAAATACATTAATATGATCCCAGGCAATACCGCTTATTACTGCAATATTGGCTTTATATAAATGAAATTTTGGCCGTCTGTCAATTGGAGATGCCAGATATTCGTCACCTTCAATGATAATAACGGGTGACTCTTCTGTTATTTTAACCATGGTATCAAAACCTTCGAGTTGTGCACCTACCAGATAATCAAAGTCTTTTTTGTAAAAATTAAGCACATGTAAAATCATAGAAGTTATAGTGGTTTTACCATGGCTTCCGCCTATAACTACTCTTGTTTTATTTTTAGACTGTTCATATATATATTCAGGATAAGAATATATTTTTAAGCCCAAGTCCTTTGCTTTTATTAATTCAGGGTTATCTAATTTTGCATGCATTCCCAATATAACTGCATCCAGATTTTGATTAATATTTTCAGAATTCCACCCTTCTTTAGCGGGTAAGAGGCCGTATTGAGCCAAACTAGATTTGGAAGGTTCAACGATTAAATCGTCGGAACCGCTTACGTAATAACCCTTTTTTGATAATGCAATTGCAAGATTATGCATAGCACTGCCACCTATAGCTATAAAATGTACATGCATATTTATTGTTGGACGATTTTATTAATTATTTTTCAGATAAACACTGATATTAATCAACAGAATTAAAATCGGTGTAAATTGTTAATAATTATGGTAAAATTTAACTGCAGCCCACCCTTTTAATTTTTTATGACAGTTATATGTTAGTCCATAGGTTTGGGCTTTGCTAATTATGATATTTAAATTGGTTTCCGCATAAAAACCGCTTAAATAAACAGTTCCTTTAGGATTTAAAACTTGTGAATATCGTTCAAGTTGATCCAGCAAAATATTTCGGTTAATATTTGCTAAAATAATATCAAATTTCTGATCAGGAATAATTTCTTTTGAACCACAAAGCACAGTAATATTCTTTATAGTATTTAATTTCGAATTTTCAATAGTGCTTTCATAACAAACCGGATCATTATCAATAGCTAAAATTTCTGTAGAACCAAGTTTAGAAGCTAATATTGCAAGTATCCCTGTTCCACAGCCCATATCTAATACGCTTTTACCTTTAAAATTGTCCTTTGTCATTAAGTTCATCATCATAGCTGTGGTTTGATGATGGCCTGTTCCAAAGGCCATTTTTGGGTCTATTACAATTTCATATAAGTATTCCGGATGGGGTTCATGAAAAGTTGCACGTACATAACATAGATTATTAATGCGTAAAGGTTCAAAATTACTTTCCCATACTTCATTCCAGTTTTTATGGGGAATAAAATTTATCTCATAAGTAAACTTAAAATCTCCTTCAAAGTTCTTTAAATTTTTAGTGAGTTCCTGTTGATCAAAACCGGAAGAAGGAATATAGGCTTTAAAACCTGTGTCCGTTTCTTCAAAAGTATCGAAACCGATTTCAGATAATTGATTAATAAGCAGATCCTGGTGATAATCCTCTGGAGAAGAAAGAGTAAATATTAGTTCTGTATAACTCATGAACAATTAAAAGGATTTTATAATATCTACAAAATCCCGTGATTTTAATGAGGCACCACCAATTAAACCACCATCAATATCCGATTGTGCAAAAAGCTCTGAAGCATTTTTAGGATTACAACTTCCGCCATATAAAATGCTGATATCATTTGCTATTGATTCGCCATATTTTGTTCGAATTTCTTTGCGGATAAAGGCATGAATTTCTTGTGCCTGTTCAGGTGTGGCTGTTAAGCCAGTACCAATTGCCCAAACCGGTTCATAAGCTAAAATCACTTTGGCAAAATCAGTAGCTGACAGATGAAAAACACCTTCCTCTAATTGGTTTTTTATTGTTTGAAAATAAGTGTTTCCATTCCGTTGGTCTAAAGTTTCGCCAATACAAAAAATGGGGTTTAATGAGTTTTCAAGAACAGCCTCAAGTTTTTTTGCTAATAAAGAGTCATCTTCTCCAAAATATTGTCGCCGTTCAGAATGACCTACAATTACGTACTGGGCACCAACTGACTTTAGCATCAATGCAGAAACTTCACCGGTAAAAGCCCCGGAATCAGCATAATGGCAATTTTGAGCACCAATATGAATTTTATTAGCTGATTTAGCCAATTGAGACAAACTATACAAATGAATATAGGGTGTACAAACAACTACTTCCTGATTACCCTGTACTTCATCATTGATCATATTCATTATTTCAGAAAATAAACTTATACCCTGAGTATAATCTAAATTCATTTTCCAGTTACCGGCTACTATCTTCTTCCTCATATTTATAATTTCAGATTTACCTTGTAGTTAAAATTTTCTGGTTTTTGCAGTTAATTCGAAAACCTTACTTAGAATTCTTTTCTCTATATCATCAAACTGCATATTTCTACGCTGATAAACTTTTTCTGCGGTTTCAAACATTTTAGGTAAGGCATAAACTTCAAAACCTTGCGCACCTCCCCAGGCAAAATCGGGTACAAAATTTCTTGGAAAACCAGAACCGTAAATGTTTGCACTCACTCCAATTACTGTACCTGTATTAAACATAGTATTTATAGCACATTTAGCATGATCGGCCATAATCATTCCGCAAAACTGCAATCCTGTTTTACGGAAGTTTTCATTTTCATAATCCCATAAACGCACTTCAGCAT
>JBASZP010000451.1:0-23814 GCA_049660965.1 Daejeonella sp.
ACATAAATTAGATCACAATGATCTAAATATTGATGTGCATCAATAGCTACACGTTCAGCACCACGTTTGCGAATCTCCTGAGTTGAAAAATTCTTTATTTTATTCTTTTTAAATAAAAATTCTTCAGCGGGTTCTAAATCTCTTACAGCCATCAACACCAGATCACGATAAGTGATTTTTGGGGCAATATTGGCTACATTTTTTAACTGGTACCAATAGTTAATAGTTTCCTGGTCAGGCTTATTGATCTTGGATTCTATATTATCCTCATCTAAAGCGACAGCTAAAGGCATACCATGTAAATTCCCGGAAGGTGTGGTGTATGGCGAATGCATATCTCCATGAGCATCAATCCAGATCACTCCCAGTTTTGCTTTAGGATAAGCCTTACGAATACCCGAAATAGTACCGGCGGCATTACTATGATCTCCTGATAAAACAATGGGAAATTCATTGTTTTTTAATGTTTTACAAATTTCTTCCGCAACACGTTCAAGCATGGTTAAAACTCCAGAGATTCGTTTTGCATATTGATTTCCGGCAGAATCTAATAAAAGATGGTTTTCATTAGGTATTTCAACCGATTTATGTTGTTTAAAATATCTGCTGCCAAAATCCAATGCAGCAATTTTTATAGCATCTATACCTAAGCTGGCACCACGGGTACCGGCACCAATTTCTGATTTTACTTCAATTATTTTTAGTTCACGCATAT
This sequence comes from Daejeonella sp., assembly GCA_049660965.1. GTDB lineage: Bacteria > Bacteroidota > Bacteroidia > Sphingobacteriales > Sphingobacteriaceae > Daejeonella. The sequence goes on from JBASZP010000451.1 coordinate 716, forward strand.
AAGTAGTGTGTATAAGCATAATGCAGATAAAGCGTTATTTTAAGCGCTGCCTTATATACTATGCTCTTTGCTTTTTATATCTTTGGCCAAAATTATAAAAAAATGCAGAGTTACGAGGAGTTTCTTGATTTAAGCGTAGGTTTCCCTCAGGAGGGTTTTGGAGTGATAGATGATGAACTCTATTTTCATGATCTGAATTTAATGGAAATGATAGAAACGTATGGAACACCCTTGCGATTTACCTACCTTCCTATTATCAGTAAAAAAATTCAGCAGGCAAAACTATTGTTTCAAACTGCTATTATTAATAATAATTATCGTGGCGGCTATAAATATTGTTATTGTACAAAAAGCTCACATTTCAGGCATATTGTTGAAGAAGCCTTACTGAATGATATTCACTTAGAAACTTCATCGGCTTTTGATATGCCTATGATTGATGCATTGGAGAAAAAAGGTACATTAAACAAAGATGTTACAGTTATTTGCAATGGTTTTAAAACCTTTCAATACAAGCAATATATTATAGATATGATGCATGATGGGTTTAATAACATTATACCCGTACTGGATAATAAGGAAGAGTTTAATATTTACGATGATGAATTAGATATTCCCTGCAGCCTGGGCATGAGAATAGCATCTGAAGAGAAACCCGATTCGCAATTTTATACTTCGCGTTTAGGTATTCGGATGGAGGACGTGATTGAATTTTACAATCATAAAATTTCTCAAAACCCTAATTTTAAAGTTAAACTTCTTCATTTTTTTATTAATTCCGGCATATCCGATACTCCTTATTACTGGAATGAATTAGAAAAATACGTTACACTTTACTGCAAATTCAAAAAGATCAACCCCGATCTGGATACTTTAGATATTGGGGGAGGAATGCCTTTTAAGGATTCACTGGTGTTTGACTTTGATTATGAATACATGATTAATGAAATAGTAAAACGTATTAAACAAATTTGCAGTGAATATGATGTTATAGAACCGGATATTATTACTGAATTTGGTAAATATACTGTTGCTGAAGCATCTGGTATTTTATACAAGGTTTTAGGACGTAAACAGCAAAACGACCGTGAGAAATGGTTAATGCTGGATGGTTCTTTTATTACTAATTTACCTGATGTATGGGCCATGAACCAGCGTTATGTTTTACTTCCCATCAATAACTGGGACTCGGAATATGAGCGGGTAAACTTAGGCGGTATTACCTGCGACGGGCAGGATTATTATAACCAGGAAGCCCACATGAATAGTGTTTACATGCCTAAAACACGTAAAGTACAATACATGGGTTTCTTTCATACTGGCGCTTACCAGGAAGTTTTAAGTGGTTATGGTGGTATTCATCATTGTTTGCTCCCCTCGCCTAAACATGTAATCATCAGGCGTAACCGTGATGAAACATTCAACTTTGAAGTTTTTGGCGAAGAACAAAATAGTAAGCAAGTGTTAAAAATACTGGGTTATACTTCTTAGAAACATACTTCTATTAGCTTTTATAGATAGAGAATTAATATTAGTTCTGTTATATTTTATGCCACTAAGGCTCTAAGGCACAAAGCCTTTAATTTAATTCGTTTCTTAGTCTTTCTGGCTTTTATTATAATCCACCTAAAACCCCGTCACTTTAAATCAGGCATAAATACTTCTTCATTGGTAATCATAAAGGCCAGGCGGTAAAAATCTATATTTTCAGCTGTCCACGGATCCAATACTTTGTGCTGTCTAAAGGTATCATTACTTACAATTAAGCAATGTTTTGCTTTTACATAAGTAATTATAAACGCATCGGCCGAAGTTTCGGCAGGAGCAATGCGGTATTCTGCCTCTTTCTTTAATTCCTCCAATTTTTCTTTATCCGCCAGTTTATGTTTTAATGAAGCATCGGCAATAATTAAAATATCTGTAAAACCCTTGCTTTTTAAGTGTTTTACCATGGCAATCATATTGGCAACCAGGGGCTTTTCTTCATTTCCTTTTTTTGTATTATGCGCTACATTACTACCATCTATTACCACACTCCTGTATTTTAAAGGTTTTACTTCAAAAAATTCCCCTTCAGTATCATAATCCCCAAACTTTTTAACTTCAGTATTAGTTTGTAAAAAAGGGGCAAGGTTTACAGGCCGCCGCTCAAATGATTGTTTAAACCATTGGGGAATTTCCTGAGTATCTTCATATTTATATTCATCAACAGCTGTTTCAAGTAAATTGTTCAGTTTATTTATGCTTACTTTTTTGCCCTGTTCCAGTTTGCTTAGTAAAAAAAGGAGTACTATCTCGTCATGTGACATATCGTGATAGGTGAGTTCTAAAATCTCTTTCTTTTTAAACTCCGCAAAAGTTCTCACACTTGCCTCAACCGCAATTTTATAGTCCTCGTAATAGTAAAAACCCTTAGTAAGGGCATCATGATACTCAGAGGCTTTAATAAATCCCCTTTCTAAGGCTACCTGGTAGTTATTCGCATCTAAAAAGCCATTGGATATGGCTGTAAAAAAGGATTGGTAATCGTCGAACTTATTTTTAATGGCAAACGAATATAAATCAAAGGCATGTTTAAAATCAGGGAGTTCTACATCAGCTAAGGCATTTTCTTCCAATAGCTTTTTAAACTCTTTAAATCCATCTAAAAAGCCCTGTTTCTTTATAATATTGAATTGTTCGCGGTCACTTATGCCGGCTTCTACAATTAACTGGTAATCTTCATAACTGGTATAGCCAGCTTCAATAGCTTCATAATAAAGGCTTGCTAAAGGGAAATTATTTTTTTCCGCATCCCTGTAATCATCAATGGTTTGATAGCCCTGACTGGGAATTTGCAACAGAGCCTGCTGGTTTAATACGGCAAAGTGGGCAGTATCTGTTAACAGGAATATCTGTTTAATATGGTTTGCATCCAGGTAACTGCAAAACTGGCGGATGCTTTCTATTTCAATAATGGTAGAAGCCTGTAAAACACGGGCCGTAAAATAGTGGTGGGTTGTGTTTGTTTTCATACTTATAAATTTTAAGGGTTTATTTTTTATTGTGAATGCCGGAATGGGCAAACGGATGGAGATTTAATCTAATGACAGGGTTTTACGGACAGACAGGATAGTTTCCGCAGGCTCTTCTGCCTGTGCCGTGCTATCTGTTTCATTTATTTGGTAATGCAGATATTTAAAAAAAATAACGGGCCAGCGGCCATCATATTTAGAAGGCTGTTCTGCTTTTATTGCTAACAGCTTATCATATTCTTCGCGGCTAATATTGTTTAAACTAAATTGAATATCCCATATTTTTTCAATGGGGGCCTCTCCTATAATCAACTGAGAGCCCATTTTATGGTTAAAATAAATAGCCTTATTTTCAATAATTGAATTTTGCAAAGCTATTTCTTTAATTGAATCCATTAAAGGTCTAAGCTCCTCTTTAAAAAATTGTAATCCTTTGGTTGAGTTAGGATTATTATAGCAAAGCCAGGCCCATTCATCTATTTTGGTTCTAAATAGCTGAGTAGCTTCTTTTAGCTCATCCTTAACCGTTTGCACTTCAGTATTTGTTAAACGCAAAATATTAGGCAAAGCAAAACTTTCTTCCCCGTAAAAATTTTCTAAATTCTGTGCCAGCGGGTCAGAGGCCTCTAAAAAGTCAATATCATATAACTGGTCATCTTTACGACCTTCAACACTCATAAAAAATATCGGAGCGCCGCCAGTTTCCATATCAGGCAAAAGCAGTTGTAATATATCTTCTTTAGTAGCCATAAATGTTTTACTATCCGACACGTCGGGAGTATCTTTATAGAAATAAAAATCACGATTATTGACCAGTTTTTTCATCTCATGGATACCAAGAAGTCTTATTTGCTCATAAATATTATCTACCAAACCCTTAAATATAGTATCTATACCCTTTTTCATTTTAGTATAGGCAATTATTAATTTGGTTGATTTATTTTTAAGCTTGTTGTATTCTTTAGTATATCTTTCAAATTCCAGAAAAGCTTCCATTTCTTTTTCATTTTCTGGATCGGCCCACATTTTTAGCGATTCTATTTTCAGTTTTATGCTGGCGTCTTCCATTTGTTCTTTATAGAAGTAAAAATATTCATCTATTCCAACACTAACCAGAACATCGCTAAGAATATAACCTATTTTTATGCATGAGTTGTAAACCAGTGGTGATGATTTAGACTCAAATGGATAAATAACAATTAATTTCATAATTTTCTATACTTATAAGTATTAACAAATATAATTGCCAAATTTATAAAAGCAATACTATTTTAATGCTACATAAGTCTAAAATTAAAGAATAATTTTATCAGGGATGTTTTGATTTTATTAGGTTAATAAACAGTACTTAAATTCATATAAGTATTGTAAATATGATAAGCCTTTTTGTTACTTATAAAACCCGGCATTAAAATATTAATATATTTTTGGGGTTACTTTATGGTTTAAGCGCCTGCTATAAAATTGTTAGAAGTTATCTGCTTAAAAAAATAAAATGTAATAATAAATATTGATTCCGCCTGTTTTACAGCAAAGTTCCTTTTTTGACAGATAAACCTATCCATATTTAAAGCACAAACAATTCTTTTTAATATAAATTTGTTTATAACTGTTGTTTTGAGAGTTATATTGTAAGAATTAAGCCTCGCTGACTAATCTAATGCTCTCGATGAGATATCTGGTAACCTCAACAAGCAATTTAATAGCCTATTTAATAGATCTGATGATCTCATTGACTAATCTAACGTTATATTTAACATATCTGGCAGACTAACTAAATCATCTAATAGACTGTTTATAATATCTGGCGATCTCTTTAAGTCATCTAACAGACTCTTTAAGGTATCTGGCAATAGGAATGATGTATGTTAAAGTTTAAAAGCAAAGTTTAATGCCTCTTTGTTTAAAAAAAGATGATTATCTATTTAATAAAAGGACATATCTGGTAACAAAGAGATCAAAAAAAAATTGCTTAAGTAAATCTACACTGCATTCCATTAAATTTTTATAATATATTATTTTTTTGCAACTTCAATTAATAAAATTTTATCATATATGCCAAAGAAATCTATAACCCCTCATTTTACTTTCTCTCAGGATACACTTATTCAAATGGCTAAATCAAAAGCCAGCTTTATAGAACGTGATGCTGCCGAATTTGATAAGCATAATGTAACAGCTACCCGCCTTACCGCATTTCGTGAAAAGATAAGCACTATGGAAAATTTTCCTACTGATGTAGAATTATTGGGTACACAATCGGTTGCAACCGAAACTAAAGATGAAGTGGAGGTTAAATTGAAGAATTCGATCCGTGGCATTATGTCGCGGGCCGTTAATAAATTTGGAGAAAATTCCGCAAGGTACCGTCAGTTTGGAACTAAAGGACTTTCTCACATGACCGACTTGCAGTTGTTAAAATGCGCCGCTACGGTATATCGTATAGGCATGGCTTATCTTGACCAGTTGGCATCTGAGGGATTAACTGAACCCATTTTAACTGATTTGCAAAACCTTCGTACTGAATTTAATGATGCTGATATTGTCCAGTCAGACGCTATTGCCAACCGCGATATTGCTACTGAAGACCGGATAATTTTAGCTAATGACATATATGATGACCTGGTAAAATTTTGTAATACGGGTAAAACCATTTGGGCAAATACTGATGAAGCCCGCTACAATGATTATGTTATTTATGACACAGCAAGTAGTAAGTAGTAAGTAGTAAGTAATAAGTAGTAAGTAATAAGTAATAAGTAGTGATAAGTAATAATAAGTAATAAGTAGATTATGGGTATACAAAAATTTGAAGATATTATAGCCTGGCAAAAAGCACAGGATTTGGCGGTAGTTATTTACTCAACCTTTAGAACTATGAAAGATTTTGGCTTTAGGGATCAAATATGCAGGGCAGTTGTTTCTATATCAAATAATATAGCAGAGGGTTTTGACAGAAGTACTCATGCTGATTTTTCAAGATTTCTTTTCTTTTCAATCGCTTCTTCCAGTGAAGTAAAATCCATGCTTCATTTAGCAGAACGGCTAAAATATATTTCAACTGAACAGAAATTTATACTTTTAGATCAAACGGATGAAGTTTCTAAAATTATAAGGGGTTTCATTAAATCCTTAAAACCTAAAAAACTCCCATCGTAAACCTTACTACTTATTACTTACAACTAATAGACTTATGACCTTAACTATCAAACTTATCCAGCAATTTAATTAAGGTGGCAAAGTCTTTTGGGTATGGCGCTTCAAAAGTCATTTCTGTTTGCTCGTCTATTTTAAATGTTATTTCTTTAGCGTGTAAGGCAAAACGTTTCATAATGGGTAATTCTTCCTGGTCTTTACCAATGCGGTAAGCCCGTTTAATTTCCGAAAGGTAAACAGGCTGGCCGCCATATAGTTCATCACCCGCAATGCAGGCTCTTTGTGAGGCTAAATGAATACGGATTTGGTGCATACGTCCGGTTATGGGTTTACATTCTACCAGGGTATAATGTTTATAGTATTTTATGGAATTAAAAATGGTTTCCGCGGCTTTACCTTCCTGTTTATTAATAGCCACATTTTTATTACCTAAGTTTAATATGGGCAGATCAACCCGCAGGTTTTTAAAAACATGAGTACCGTTAATAAGGGCATGATATACCTTTTTTACCTGGCGGTGTTCAAACTGCATGGAAACCAACCGGTAAGTCCCGGGGTTTTTAGCAATGATTAAAGCGCCGGAGGTTTCTTTATCTAAACGATGACAAATTTGCGCATCGGCAGCGTATTGTTTAGCCAGGCGAAGGAGGTTGATTTCACCGCCTTCACGATCATCTAATGAACTTAAAAAAGCGGGTTTATTAACTACAATAAGATTGCTGTTTTCAAAAAGGATCAGGTCTTCAAACTTCGGATATTTCACAATATTTATTTAGAACGGCAAATGTACACGTAAACATCTCCAAAAAAGAAATCCGGATAGTTAAAAACTATCCGGATTTAGTACCCGGCGCCGGGGTCGAACCGGCACGGTTTCCCATCGGTGTTTGAGACCGACGCGTCTACCAATTCCGCCAGCCGGGCATTCTTCTAATGGGTGGCAAACTTATTCAAACTCTCTCTAATTCGCAACAAGTATTTTTGGCGGTACCAAATATCTTTAATTTTTAACAACAAACTTTCCGGATGATCACCGGTATTAGTATCAAATGCAGTTGTCAGTTGGTTTAACTCTTCAAATAAATTCTTTTCAATTTCATCTACCTGCTTTGTAATTTCTATTAAAGCAGACAGGTTTGCTTCAAACTCCAGTTCCATCAGGGTTTCATTTACATCCATCATCTCCATCAAAAAATCCTGTGGTAATTGATATTTATCTCCTTCTTCTAATAAATTGTTCAGGCTTAATATATACTCTATCCTTTTTAAGGGGTTAGATAATGTTTGGAAGGCTTTATTATTGAGAGTAGATAGTTGCAGAATTTCGTTTTGCTTTTCTTTAGATTCATTGACAAAGAAATCGGGATGGTAACGTTTACTCAGCTCGTAGAATTTCTTCTTTACCTGTTCACCATCAACATTAAACTTTATGGGTAAGTGGTATAATTCGAAGTAATTCATATCTGTTTGAAGTGGAAGAGCAAGAATTAATGAATAAAGGCAAAAAATTTAAATAAAAAATCCGAAATTAAAAACTCCGGATTTTAAAATTTATTCTATCTTAATTGATAACATGTTTGATAATATCGTTTCCAAATACGAATACCATTAATGTAATTAAAATTATAAAGCCTACCATTTGTGCACGTTCCATAAATTTATCGCTAAGGGGTTTTCCTTTAATCATTTCAATTAAAAGGAAAACAGCGTGTCCGCCATCCAAAGCAGGAATTGGTAACAAGTTCATGAGTGCTAATGCCATAGAAAGCAAACCTACCAAACTCCAAAACTTAGTCCAGTTTACTGTATTACCAAACATGGTTGCAATTCCAATAGGGCCTGTAAATGCTTTGTTTGCCTTTACCTGTCCGGTAAATACTTTACCCAGGCCTTTGGCATTATCTGTAAATGAACCCCAGGCTTTTGAAGCACCAACGGGTAAAGATTGAATAAATCCGTATTTTATACTTTCCTCCGGGATATCGGTTTTTACAGCAATACCTATTGTTCCATCAGCAGATACTGTAGTATTTAATTTAAGTGTATCAGCATTACGTAATACGGTTAAAGGAAGTATTTTACCAGGATTTGCCTTAACTTCACGTTGAAACTCATCGTAAAATTTAATAGGTTTATTGTTCACACCTACTATCTTATCACCATTCTTAATACCAGCTTTACTGGCATTACTTCCTGCTACTACACTACCAACACTAAATAGGGTACGCGGTGTAATAAACTCCTTCATTCCATAATCTGAAACTTCTTCAAGAATATCACCGGGAACGGTAATCGTTTTGGTTTCCCCGTTACGAATAATAGTAAGTTCAGTATTCCCTAACAGGACTTTAGAACTCATTAATTCTTCAAACCTGGCTACGGGCTTTCCATTAATGGCGGTTACCTGATCTCCTGCCTGCAAACCAATTTCTCTCCCAACAATACCAGGCGCCATACCGTATTGTAATTTATTGTTTGGAGTATAAGTTTCGCCAACTTTAAGGGTTAGCATCCAAAAAATAAAGATGCCTAAAATAATATTTACAGTTACGCCTCCCAACATGACAATAAGTCGCTGCCATGCTGGCTTGGAACGAAATTCCCAGGGTTGTGGCGGCCCGGCCATTTGATCAGTATCCATTGATTCGTCAATCATTCCGGCAATTTTTACATAACCGCCTAATGGCAGCCAGCCCATGCCATATTCGCAACCTTTATAATTAAAACTAAAGAGTTTAAACCCCCAGGCATCAAAAAACAAATAAAACTTTTCTACTTTAATTCCAAAAGCTCTTGCCGCTAAAAAGTGCCCTGCTTCGTGTAAAACTATTAAAATTGATAATCCAAGAAGCAGTTGCCCCGCCATTATTAATCCGTCCATGTGTTGTTATTCTATTATTGTATATTATAATGCTTAGATATATTAGTGTATTGTTTTGTTACTAATTCTTTTGCAAAGATGCGTGTTTCCTGATCAGTTTCAATATAATCCTGAATGTTTGGAGTTTGTATAAAGGAAATTTTACCCATACAGTTTTCAATAACTTCGCTCATTTGCAAGAATCCTATCTTATTGTTCAAGAATTCTGCCACAACTACTTCATTGGCAGCGTTAATTACACAGGGCATATTTCCACCCCGGTTTAAAGCATCAAATGCCAAAGCCAGATTTTTAAACGTTTTTGTATCTGCGGGTTCAAAAGTAAGATTGGGATAATCTAAAAAATTAAACCTTGGGAAAGCATTCTTAATGCGTTGGGGATAAGATAAAGCATATTGAATAGGTAATTTCATATCTGGCAAACCTAATTGCGATTTCATGGACCCATCCTGAAACTGAACGATTGAATGAACAATGGATTGTGGATGAACAATGACATCAATTTGGGAAATATCCAGATTAAATAACCATTTTGCTTCAATTACTTCTAAACCTTTGTTCATCAGGCTTGCTGAATCGATAGTGATTTTTGCACCCATTACCCAATTGGGATGTTTTAATGCTTCATTTTTTGTTACCGATGAAAGAAAATCGCTTGTTTTACCACGGAAAGGCCCGCCGGATGCGGTTAAATAGATCTTTTCAACGGGATTATTTTCTTCACCAACCAGGCATTGAAATATGGCTGAATGTTCTGAATCGACAGGTAATATTTTAACCTGATATTTTTGGGCTAATTTGGTAACCAGTTCGCCTGCTACAACCAGTGTTTCTTTATTTGCTAATGCAATGTGTTTTCCGGCCTTTATGGCAGCAAGTGTAGGCTGTAAACCGGCAAAACCAACTAAAGCGGTTAGAACGATATCAATATCACGATGCGTGACCACATCTGTTAACTCATCTATACCGCATAAAACTTTAATAGAGGTATGTTTTAATTCATTTTCTACTTCTTTAAACCTGGTTTCATCGCCAATTACTACAAAGGGAGGTTTAAACTCTAATGCTTGCTCAATTAATAGTTTTGCATTTGATTGTGCGGTTAATACATTTACTTTAAAACGATTCGGGTTTTGACGGATCACTTCTAAAGTTTGTGTTCCTATACTCCCGGTTGAACCGAGTATGGCTATGTTTTTTTGTTTCACTTACTTGTGCTAATTTCCTTCTTCTTGGCGTTGTGTATAAGAGTCAATTAATATATTTTTTCAATTCATCTGCGATTTTCCTGTCGTTAGAAAGCCTTGGAACTTTATTTTGTCCGCCAAGCTTTCCCTGAGATCTCATGTAGTTAATAAACGTATCCTTTTGCAGACTCCGCATAATTAACGGTTGTAATATTTTACCTTCAACCAAATCATAATAATAGGTATTTTTTTTCTGCATAGCTTCATCAACTTTTAATCTGAATTTATCCAGATCAGCAGGTGGTTTTACAAATTCAACAAACCATTCGTGATAAGGCAGTTCTGCTGCTCCAGGATTTACTTGCGGAGCGACAGTAAATTCTGTGATCCCCACTCCTTCTTGTTTAGCAACTGAAAGTAAAGCGTGCTCAACCTCTTCACCAATAACATGCTCTCCAAAGGCGGAAATATAATGTTTAATTCTTCCGGTTACTACAATACGATAAGGATTTTTAGATACAAATTTTATAGTATCTCCAATACTATAACCCCATAATCCGGCATTGGTGTTTAGGATTAAAGCATAATTTTTATCTAATTCTACATCCTGTAAAGATATTCTGGTTGGGTTTTGGTTATAATATTCATCGGTAGGAATAAATTCATAAAAAATACCGGAATTGACCAACAATAGTAAACCTTTTTCCTTTTGTGAATCCTGAAAAGCAATAAAGCCTTCGGATGCAGGATATGTTTCTATAGAGTCTATTTTTTTACCAATACTTTCTTCCAGTTTAGTGCGATAAGGTTCAAAATTTACACCTCCGTAAACAAAAAGGCTAAAATTTTTAAAAATATCTTTAATTTTCTTTCCGTTTGATTTTGCTGATAAACGATCGAAATACATTTGAACCCAAGGTGGAATTCCGGAAATAAGGCGCATATCTGTATCAATGGTTTCGTCCACTATTGCATCTACTTTTTGCTCCCAATCTTCAATACAATTAGTTTGATAAGAGGGTAATCTGTTTTTTTGCAAATAGGCCGGAACATGATGGGCTACAATACCTGATAATCTGCCGATAGAAATTCCTGATTTCATTTCTAAAACTGGATTTCCCTGCAAAAAGATCATTTTTCCGTTTACAAAGTCTGTTTTTCCTGTTTCATGAATATAACATAATAGCGCATTTTTAGCTCCTTTTATATGTTCAGGCATAGATTCTTTCGATATCGGGATATATTTCATTCCTGATGTTGTGCCTGATGTTTTTGCAAAGTATTGGGGTTTTCCCGGCCAAAGGACATTTTCTTCACCTTTAATGATGCGCTCTATATATATTTTAAGGTCTTCATAATCAGAGATGGGAACATATCTTTTAAAATCCTCATAAGTTTTAATCTGATTAAAATAATGATCTTTTCCAAAAGCAGTTTTAGCGCCGTTTGCAATTAATTTATTAAAAACTTTATTCTGAGCATGGATAGCATTACTTTTCCATTTGCTAATTTGCCAAAATACAAATGCAGCATAAGGTTTACTTAATGAAGCTTTTAATCCCATTTTATTATCTTAAATTATATACTGCATAATCTCCGGATTTGCGTCGCCATGATATTCATTGATCATTTGGCGGTATGCTACCGCGGTAGAAACACTTGCAAGAGGAATTAGTAAAAATGAATATACCACACTAATGGAGAGTGTAAGAAAGTAATATTCTTTATTTTGATAATATCCGCCTATAAATTGTACTATTATAATTATTCCGAATAAGAATAATAACCTTGTGAAATTGCCTTTAGTAACCGCTAAACTAAATTTTATAGATTTAAACGGGGTTAAATCTAAGTCAAGAATAAAAAAGGGGAAAAAAGAAATTCTGATGATAACTATTGCAGTTAAAATAACTCCAACAGGAATTGAAATATTTACCAATTGATCTGGCCTTATCCCTAAAAAAACCAAGGGGAAGAATATAATAGTAATAACAATAAATGTAATAAGGGATACTAAAGCTGCATATAATGATGCAATTAGAAAATTAGCAAAATGACGTTTGGTTGGCCAAAACCTGCTTATATTTAAAATAAAAGGTTTTATTTGATTCCATAACCTAATTACTACAAATGCAAGTCCAATAAGCACTGTTATAATTTGAGGCCATAAAGCGTTTAGTTCAAAATAACTGGTAAGTACTGACATAATAAATATAAATGCGAAAGGTACAATAAGGTTGATTAACATTTTAAGAATATTGTGCTTTAAGAAACCTTTAAATTTTTCTTTAAAATTCTCTTCATCTTTATCTATTTCAGATATGATATGAAGTATATATTTGAATAAGGTTAATTGTAGTCCAAAATAGATAACAACGAATAGCAAGAGCATTATAAAATTAAGTATACTAAATTTCTTATTGCTAAATGAAGACAGGAATGCTGACATCCAGATTACTAAAAACATGCTTAGGCATAATCCTGCTATGTTTCTATAATTCTTATATAATATTTTCCAGGATTTATTGATTACATCATTTACAGCAAATGTGCTTTCCTTTAAAAATTCTATCATGTTCTATTTAAAATGATCCGTTTCCAAAAATCCTGTATAAAACCCATACCATAAGCTGATAATTGTACAAATGCAGCGATAACACTCAAAAATGCAACTTTTATTGATCTGTTTTTAATCCATGAATGAAAAAAGAGCAATAAAATATAAAGAGCAATTAAACTATTGCAAAATTTTGATAAGGTGCTATTGAAAAGGTTTAACAGTATTGTAATTGCTAAAAATACAGTAAATAATGCAGGGAAAAAATGAACCGCTTTTAATTCTTTTGGGAAATGTTTATAGATGTTTATTCTGGCCCTGCCAAAGAAATGTAATTGTTTATAAAATTGTTTAAAATTTGTTCGTCTTTTATGAAAAACTATTGCATTCGGTATCAATCCGATTGCAAATCCCATAGTTTTTATCCGGATACTGAATTCAATATCTTCACCTAAGCGGGTTAAAATAAATCCTTTGCTATCTTCCCAAACTTGGCGGGAAATACCCATATTAAAACTACGGGGATGAAATTGACCCACATGTTCTTTGTTCCCGCGGATGCCACCCGTTGTAAAAGGTGAAGTCATAGAATAACTAATGGCTTTTTGTATGGGTGTAAATGACTCATGTGCACCATCTGGCCCACCATAAGCATCTAATTTATGATCTGATAAGTAATTATTGACGATTTCTAAATATCCTTCCGGAATTAAACAATCAGAATCGAAAACTATAAAATAATCTCCTTTAGCACGCTCAAATCCATAATTTCTGGCAAAACCCTGGCCTTCGTTTTCCTTAAAATAATAACTGATGGCTAATTTCTCCCGGTAGCTTTCTACAATTTGGCGGGCATCAATTTTTGAACCATCTTCAATAACCAGTACTTCAAATTTAGTATAGGTTTGCTGTGTTAATGTATGTAATAATTCATCAATTTCTTGCGGGCGATTATATAAAGGAATGATAATAGAGAAAAACATTTTAATGTGCTAATTTGATAATGAGTTAATGAAATAATTACCAATTTATTAAATTACTATAACGAAACATTAATCTATTGACAAATTAGCATACTGACATATTCATAGTGTTAAACCGTTTTCTCAATTTGATAAGAATTCCGTTCAGTTGAATTACGCGAAACAAGTTCGGCTATAAATCCGGTTAAAAATAATTGAAAACCAACAATTATAGCAACAAGGGCAATATAAAACAAAGGTTGATCTGTTACATTTCTGAATTTTATACCGTTTGAAATTGCAATTAATTTATCAGCAATAAGCCAGATGGCTATAATAAATCCGGTAGTGAAACCTAAAACACCCAATGTGCCAAAAAAGTGCATAGGGCGTTTGGCAAATTTGCCGACAAAAAAAATAGAGAGTAAATCTAAAAATCCATTTACAAAACGGTTAAACCCAAACTTTGAAGTTCCGTATTTACGTGCCCGGTGTTCAACTACCTGTTCACCAATTTTTTTAAAACCGGCCCATTTCGCCAAAACAGGTATATAGCGGTGCATTTCGCCATAAACTTCAATATTTTTCACGACTTCTTTCCGGTAGGCTTTTAAACCGCAATTAAAATCATGCAAATTATAAATACCAGACATTCGTCGGGTAACTGAGTTAAAAAGTTTTGTAGGTAATGTTTTGGTAATCGGATCATACCGTTTTTGTTTCCAACCGGAAACTAAGTCGAACTTTTCTTCTATTATACGCCGGTATAATTCAGGGATTTCATCCGGGCTATCCTGTAGATCGGCATCCATGGTAATAATTACATTGCCTCTTGATGCTTCAAAACCCACATTTAATGCGGCGGATTTTCCATAATTCCGGCGGAATTTGATTCCAACAATATTTGATTGCTGAGATTTTAATTCTTCTATTTTTTCCCAGGAGCCATCATCACTTCCATCATCAATTAAAATAATCTCATAACTGAAATTATGATCATCCATTACCTTTTTAACCCAGGAGGTTAGTTCAGGAAGTGATTCAACTTCATTATATAAGGGAATAACTACAGAAATATCCATAAATGCGATTGAGTATGAGTATTGTGTAGTACTCTTATACATCCAATAAAACGTGCAAATTTTATCAATATAATTGACAAAACCTGCACAGAATTAATTAATGTATTTTATTCCTGGTCTAAATTGTTTGTAAATAAGGGTTTTTCCTTTTTGAAAATGGCTGCAAAGATTAAAGCGCTAATAAAGTACATAATTGCTATTGTTACAACAGAAATTAATATCTCTTTAATACCAGGATTAAATTGCTTATCAATACGAACTTCAGAATCTGCCATGGCTTTATCAATCTGATCCTGGTCTAATCCCATTTTTTCTATTAGTTGTTGTGAAATAGCAGTTGCAATCTCTTTCATTTTTTCAGGATAAGTTGGTTCAATGAACTTTCCAAAAATTGTCGTAAAAAACAGAACTATAATTGCTTGTGTAAAAAACATAATGAATATACTGGATAAAGCAGTTGAAAAAGACCAAAACCCTCCTAGTTTTTTACGCATGTCAATGCAAAAATAAACAGCTAAGCCTAAACCTACTAAAATACTAATTCCTGCAAAGCCGAAAGAAGCCATTAAATCGGGTTTAACGTAATATACTACCAGAAAAAGAGCAATATTAATTATAGCCCAAATCAAAGCGTTTGTTAAAGCAAGCTTTTTAGGATTTAGTCCTAAATTTTCTGTTGTTTCCATTTTGTTAAAGGTTTTAATTTATGTTGATTGGTTATTTATTGTATGCAATTAATAAAGAATAAACAGCAGAATCAAATTCAGAATTTGGACTATTTTTTACAAATAAATCTAATTCTGTTGGTAAAGGTTTTTGATTGCGAAAGAAACTCATAACAGGATAAAATAACTCTTTCATTTCTGAGGTTTCAGGGAGCTGTTTAGCAACTCTGGCAATTTCTTCCGGTAAACTCTCAATTAAAATTTGATTAGCTATAATATCTTCGTAAATACGATGTTCGTCCTGAAATTCATCCTCTTCAACCAATAAGAACTCTTTCAGAAAATCCTCCAGTTCTGGTTCTAAACCCTCGTCTTCGCACTCTTTTAAATAAAGTAACAGGTTTAATAGTTCTGTTCCGCGATCTAATGTTTCTTCTTCAATACTTTCCCATTCCTCTGATTCCAGGTAATCTTCTTCCAGTTTTTGCACATCCTCTGTAAAGAAATTGATCAATAACAGATCAAAATAAACTTCGCGTAATGCTTCATACTCAGGGTTATTGTCAAAAACTTCGTCAAGTAAGGCTACTTTGTCAAGATAGGGTTTTTCAAATTCAAAAACAGTTTCTAAAGAGCGTAAAAACTCAGAAGTATTGATATTTTTTATTCTTTCAAATTGATTTAGAGAAGCAGTTAATGCCTGTTTAACGGATGTATTCATGTTCTGTTTTAAGATATAAAATACTGACTATTATTATATACTAATGTAACTTTTCCTTTTAGCGTTTTATTCATGAAAGGCGAATTTGATGATTTTGAAAAGTTTGTGTTTTCATTATAAACCCATTCGGCTTCAGGATTAAAAACCACTAAGTTTGCCTTTTTGTTTTCACTTATTGTTGGTACAGACAAACCTACTATTTTACGCGGGTTAATGCTTAATTTATTCGCTATTTCCTGTGGAATTAAACCGACTGCAATAGCCATTGGCAAAACAGTTTGTAAACCAAGCATACCATAAGCGGCTAATTCAAATTCAACATTTTTACATTCTATTTCATGTGGTGTGTGCTGAGAAACAATAGCATCAATTATACCTGCTTTTAATCCTGAAATTAACGCTTTTATATCGGCCTGAGTGCGTAAAGGGGGCTTTACTTTATATTGGCTATCAAAACCCTCCAGTTCATTTTCTGATAGAACCAAATGATATGCGGCAACATCACAGGTAATTTTTAAGCCATTTTTCCTAGCCTGTTTAATCAAATCAACACTTTTAGCAGTACTTACGGTACTAAAATGAATATTAGCATCATTATATTCTGCCAGGTAAATATCCCGGGCAACCATCAGTTCTTCTGCTAATGCCGGATTTCCTTTCATGCCCAGCAAAGTACTCATTACACCTTCATTCATTTTTCCCTTACCTGCAATGTTCGCATCTTCAGCATAGGAAAAAATTAAGCCATCAAAGCCTTTGGTGTAAAGCATAGCTCTGCTCATCAGTTCAGCATTAGAAACCGGTTTATTCCCATCAGTAAAAGCGAGTGCTCCTGCCTGCTGCATATCATACATTTCAGCCAGTTCTTTTCCTTCCCGTTTCTCGGTAATACAAGCCAAAGGATAAACATCAACCAAATTATTTTTTGTTTTGTTAATGATATAAGAAACTTCTCCTTTTGAATGGATTGGCGGTTGAGTATTAGGCATTAATGCCACACCTGTAAAACCACCCGCTGCTGCTGCCTTGCAACCACTTTGCAAATCTTCTTTAGTCTCCAGTCCGGGTTCGCCAAAGTTTGTGTTCAGATCAAAAAACCCCGGGCATACATATTGACCTTTTCCATTAATTGTTTTACAATGTATATCTGAACCTGTTATTTTAGTAGAAATCTCTTGAATTTTTCCATCAACAATTAAAATATCCCTTACTTTTTCATGATATTTACTCTGCTGATCGAGAATGGTGACGGACTGAATAAGGATTTTTTCCATTAACTGAAAGGTTGAACTTTGAAAACTTTGTAAAAACGGATCAATATAATTTCCGCTGCCAGACAAATCAAGGCTAAAATTAGACAAAGTTTCCATAACTCAATACCCAGATTACCTGATTGTATCTCATTTTTCATGGATGTTTGTTTTACATTGATCAAATCTATTTTCTGAGATTTAAAAGCAGACTTTAACTCTTGATCATCCGCATAACTCAAATCCGATTCTGTTCCGTCATCATTAAATGAAATAACAGAAAGTACGCTATCCGCTTTTAAAAGCTGATAATTTCCGCTTTGTTTTAGCTGATCAGCTACATATAGCTGGGTGTTGTTTTCCAATTGATTGATATCGGGTATGGTTTCAAAAGTATTATTCTTAAGCTTTAATGTCTGGTTTGGACCTAAGATAGTTTTTGGAATTTCCACCAATTGATTCTGTCCTAAAACATAATACAAGTGCTGATTGTTTACACTTAGCAAAGCAGACTGGAACATTAATGGAACGAAAACCGAGTGCCTTGGAAAATTACTCACCTCATCCTGCAAAGGAACTGCAGATAAAAACACCTTTCCATTTCCCAGGAAATACTGATCAAAAAAGTTTTTGCGTCCGGGCAATTCTAAAATGCTTTGCCTGGAAGTACTACTTTGATTGCCAAACCTTAAATATTTTTTAACAACAGGAAGATCCATTTTTTGAGGAATACGCTCAAATACACCTTTAAATAGCGGATGCTGTAAGTTAATACTACTGACTTTTGTTTCTTCGGTAATGATACTTTCGGGAATATCAGCATTTAATGCCTGGAGTAAATTCTTTAAAGAAGCTAGATCTTCGTTCAATGCCGGGAAGATCATTAAGGTCCCGCCCTTTTTTACATACTCTTTTAGCTGTTGGGTTAAACCGGCTGAAATATCAACAACTTCATTTAAAATGATAAGGGAATATTTACCCAATTCAGCATAATTAATATTACCGGAAGTGGTATTGGAAACCTTAAAAAACGGATCAGATTGATAAACGGCTTTTAAGTATGGATTTTCTTCAGATTGATTAATGAACAAAACAGGCAAACTGCTTTGAACTTCAAAACTAAAGTAAAACGTATCATCAAATACTACCGGATAGTCCTTGATTTCTATTCTCCCCTCCTGCCAGCCCGGTTTAAGTCCGCTAAAAAATAAAGTATCTATACTGCTTCCACGGGAAGCTATATTTATATTCCCAATGGCTTTCTGCTGATTATTAATGATCAGCTTTACGGCCACATTCTTGGCTTCGGCGTCAGAATTATTTCTAAGTTTAACAACCATTTTTTCATTCTCACCCAAGCGATGAATTGGCGATAAAAACCAGACTGAGTCTATAGAGATATTAGGCAATGTATTCGCTTTTAAACGGACTAACTTAATATCAACCAAAGTATCCGCCTTTACAGGGGTTTTATTTAACAGGTTTTTCTGGAAATCAGAGATCAGGTAAATCGTTTTCCTGGCATTAGGCTCCGTTGAAAAAATATCCTGCTGGCGTTTTATAATCTGCTCAATATTTTTTGTATTCGGGCTGATCTTAATTTCATCAACCGCATTTTCAAAACCTTCACGGCTAAGCAGGCGCTGGTGCTTACCTTCAAAATCATTGGTTAATAGCTGGAATTTATCATTCAGTCCGTAAGCAGAAACAATTTCTTTCGCCCGTCGTTTGGCTTCATCCAATAGTGTCCCTTCCTTATTAACCCCCTCCATACTATAAGAATTATCAATAAAAACACTCACAACCTGGGGTAAAAAGCTATTTTTTTTATTCTTATCGGCAATATAAGGCTTAGCAAAAGCAAACACCAAGAAAGCAAGGGTTAGCATCCTGGCAAGTAATATAAGCCTGTCTTTTAAATGCTGGCGTGATGAGGTTTGCTGTTGTATGGATTTTAAAAACCGTACATTACTGAAATATACTTTTTTAAACTTCCTGAAATTAAAAAGATGAATAATAACAGGAATAAGCAGGGCAAAGAGAGCGAACAGGAAGCCGGGGAATAAAAAGCTCATTTAAAAACCAAAGCTAAAACAATTTGTGATAATTTTAAGTTTAATTAACCCCAAAAGCTTAAAGGAAATCAGCTCTTTTTTAACTAATTTCATCTTCCTTAAGGAATAAACAATGAGGAATGGTTATTCATTCAATAATCTTTCAACTTCTACTTTTAAAATTGGAAGATGCTTAACGATAATTCCCCAAATAATATCGTCCGAAACAGAATCATAGCCATGAATTATTCTATTTCTTACATCTACAAGTTTTTGGGCATTTGTAATCAGAATAGTTTGATCAGATTTTAAAATTCTATTCATCGCTTCACCAATGATTTCGATATTTCTCTCTACAGCTCGTTTGGTTCTTAGGTCGCTTTGATAATTCAAAAAGTCTTTTGGACTACCAATGAAAAAACTTTCTATTTCACGAATAGAATTCAGGATGTCATAAAGCCAGGTTTTAATATCATTGTCCATAAACCAGTTGCCTTTGTTGATTTATGGTTTTTCTGAAGTAAGGATTTTTGATTGCTTTATCTTCCAGAAGGTCAACCGGCCTTTTTAAAATTTCCTGAAGGGCAAATTTCAGATCAAAGTAATTATCCGCATAATCCAGAACATCTAAAGGTTCAAACTCAACAATTAAATCTATGTCACTTTCATTATTGAATTTCTCTGTAAGTAAAGAGCCAAAAGCATACAAAGTCTTTACTTTATGGGCCTCACAAAGTTTGGATATAGCTGAAGTATGATTTTCTAAAATGTTCATTTCTAATTGATGCAATTTACAAATTTATACCTGATTCAGATTCTATATTATTCCATAGCTATAAATCAAGTACCTATCCAGCTAAGGATGAGTTTATTGTTTCCATGCTACACCTTTTCAACACAATTAAACATCCATTGAACACCAAACTTGTCCGTACAACTACCATAATAGGCGCCCCAAAACATCTCCTGTAATTCCATCGTTACCTTTCCTTCTGTTGATAATGCATCAAACAATTTTTTGGTTTCGGCCCTGGTATCCGGTTCCAGGTTAATATAGATGTTATTGCCAAAATTAACGGTAAAGCCCATGGACTGCGGCGCATCGGTTCCCATTAAAATATGCCCGCCAACAATAGGCAATTCAATATGCATAACCAGGTTTTTGTCTTCTTCCGGCAATGGCGGCATTTCGTCCGATGGAGGTATATCGCTAAAACGGGCTATGCCGTTATTGCTGAATTCCCCGCCAAATACAGATCTGTAAAAATTGAAGGCCTCTTCCGTGTTCCGTGGGAAATTTAAATAAGTACTTGTTCTTGCCATAATGGTTATTTTATATATGTTTTAATTAAATTGATTCACTATGTTCTGGTTTATTACAAATGTATAAAAAACCAATAACGTTAAATATAATTAGCCTGTTAGAGATTAGTTACATTTCAAAAACATCCAACTTTAATTTTATCCCTATTTCCGCATATTATTAAATTCAGGAAATAATAGGATGAAAGCCTAATCTATAATCAATAATTATTAACTGCCGAAAACAATTACTATGTTTGAAAACATTTTATATCTTTTAATATACTTTATAACTGTTTAAACTATGCATATAACTGTTACCTTTTATAAAAAATATTCCTTTTTAGCTAAACTATCCGCCTGTTTTAATAAGTTCCCTTTATATTATTCGGTTAAAAGTAATTTGACAAAAAGCAGGCATAATTCTGTTGTGCTCCTGTTTACCTTCACTTCAATAGTAATAGCCGGATGTTCAAAAGACGAGGCTGAGCCTAAACCTTCGGCAGATTTTATCATCAGTACCCCAAACCCTGTTATTGGAGAACAGGTGTATTTTACTTCAAGCAGCCAAAATGGGGTAACTTATAAGTGGACTTCAGCTTCAGCCTCTTTTTCATCTGCACAGCAAAACCCACGGTTTATTTTTAGCAAAGCGGGTACCTATCAAATTACGCTTGAAGTAAGCGGACAGGGTGGCAAAACCACGGTAAATAAAACCCTTCAGGTAACGCAGCCGGCTGATGCAGGCGGTATTGCTGCCGTTGACCAGGCCATGATCGAATTTATGAACAAGTATAGTGTTCCGGGAATGGCAGTTGCCATTACTAAAGAAGGGAAATTGATTTACAAAAAGGGTTATGGCGACGCTAATATGCTTACGCATGAAAAAGCTACGCCAGATCACCTGTTCAGAATAGCTAGTGTTTCCAAAACAATCACTTCTGTTGCAATTATGAAATTAATACAGGAAGGTAAACTATCAATGGATGATCGAGTATTTGGCCCTTTGGGTATTTTAGGTACCCAATACGGGACCTTGCCCTATAAAACAGATATTGAAAATATTAAAGTAAGACATTTACTGCAACATACCGGGGGCGGCTGGGGTAATAGCGCCAATGACCCCATGTTTATTTTCTCAGTGATTGATTATAACCCCGGCCAGCTCATCAGCTATGTGCTGGATAATATTCCATTGAAGAATAAACCGGGAATGGTCTATGAGTATTCTAATTTCGGATATTGTATTTTAGCCCGCATTATTGAGAAGATTACCGGTAAAACTTATGAAGAATATGTAAAGGAATCTGTTTTTACCCCAATAGGCGTTAATAATGCCTTTATTGCAGGAAACACCCTACAGGAAAAAAAGAATACTGAAGTAATTTACTATAACCAGGATGCTGATATTAATATAAGCCCATATTCAAAACAGGTAAGTGCCAGCCGGCTGGATGCCTCTGCCGGTTGGATCATTTCTCCAAAAGATATGGCTAAGTTTTTAGTCAGCGTTGACGGTTTCGCTACCAAACCAGATATTTTAGGATTACCGGCTCTCAGCTTAATGACAGAAACATCGGCGGCAAATTCTTATTATGCCTCGGGCTGGCAGGTTAATCAGAATAATGACTGGTGGCACTCCGGAAGTTTAGTAGGTACGGCAACACTCGCTGTGAGGGCTAATAACGGGTTTTGCTGGGTAGTGTTTGCTAATACCAGAAGCCTTAAAAGTACCTTTACAATTGATATGGATAAAATGATGTGGAACCTTAACCAGCAATCCATCTCCTGGCCCACAGAAGACCTGTTTTAAAAGCAATAAGTTACTGAACCGCTTATAACCGCGATTTGGGGTGCTCCGGCAGGACATCCCGAACTAAACAATTCGTCATGCCTTTCAGAACATGGCATACAGCGGATTAGACTCCCTCTCCTTCGGAGAGGGCCGGGGTGAGGCCATATCCCAACATACCACGCCTTTCAGAACATGACCAACAGCATTATACCGCCGGTGGTACCGTTCCGTCCGGTACTTCTTTAACTTTTACTTTCTTTAAAAACGATTCATCATAATATGCTTTTACCTGATCTGTATCAGCAGGATTCATCAGCAATAAACTCAGCAAATTAATATATAATTGCAGCGCCAGCTGGTCCCGCTGGGTTTTGCCCTTATTAGATAAGGTTTTTACGCTGCCTATGCTTTCTAACTGTGTTTCGCGGCTGTCCAGGTAAGCATCCAGCAAGGCCTTTAATTCTACACCCAGC
>JBASZP010000452.1:0-7635 GCA_049660965.1 Daejeonella sp.
GTCCTGATTTAGAGGCATTATGTAGAGTCTGTTTTGCAATCTTTTCCTCTTCAGGCGTAATATAAAACAAAACCGACCGGTAAGAAGAACCCTGATCAGGACCCTGCTGATTTAATGTAGTTGGATCATGAGAAGCAAAAAATACTTTACAAAGTTCCTCATAGCTTACAACTTTAGGATTATAATAAACCAGAACTGTTTCTGCGTGTCCTGTATTTTCTGCACTTACAGATTCATACGTAGGATTGGAGGTTTTACCACCCGCATATCCCGAAACAGCAGAATCTACGCCTGCAACCTCATCATAAATATGTTCCGAACACCAAAAACATCCTTCGGCAAATGCCGCAATTGCTTTTCCTTTTGAGGCAATAAGCTTAACTTTTATGACCTCGTTCTTCTTTTGCGATCGGGCATCGCATGAAAGTAAAATAAGTACGATAAAAAGTGAGGTAACTATAGAAATTAAATTCTTCATATTTTTTTCACTAAACTACGTAATTAGAACTTGGTTAGATTTTTACATGAAACATTTATCCCGCCCATCCTTCTCTGTCCAAACTACGGTAATGTATAGCTTCAGCTAAATGTTCCATACTTATTTCTTCACTATTGGCCAGATCTGCAATGGTTCTGGACACTTTTAAAATACGGTCATAAGCCCGTGCCGATAAACCTAATTTTTCCATCGCCTTTTTTAAAAGTAATTGCCCTGCATCATTAATCCGGCAAATATCCCTTACCATTTTCGGGCTCATCTGCGCATTGCAAAATACATCTTCTTTCTCTTCAAAACGTTTGGTTTGAATATCACGTGCAATAATAACACGTTCTCTTATCGCATCACTCTTTTCAGTTACCCTGTCGGAAGCAAGCTCGTTGAAATTTACAGGAGTAACTTCTACATGCAAATCAATACGGTCTAATAAAGGCCCGGATATTTTGCTTAAATACTTTTGAACTACTCCCGGTGCGCAAATGCATTCCTTTTCAGGATGATTGTAAAAGCCGCAGGGGCAGGGGTTCATAGAAGCAACCAGCATAAAACTCGCCGGGTAATCTACAGTAGATTTTGCACGAGAAATGGTTACCTTACGTTCTTCCAAGGGTTGACGCATCACTTCTAAAACAGTACGTTTAAACTCCGGTAATTCATCCAGGAATAAAACACCATTATGCGCTAAAGAAATTTCGCCTGGCTGGGGATTAGTTCCGCCACCAACCAAAGCTACATCACTAATGGTATGATGCGGTGCCCGGAAAGGCCTTACAGTCATCAATGAATCGGATGCCGCCAGTTTACCCGCTACCGAGTGTATTTTAGTAGTATCTAATGCTTCATATAAATTTAGCGGAGGCAAAATAGTAGGTAAGCGTTTAGCCAGCATCGTTTTTCCTGCTCCCGGCGGGCCAATAAGTATTAAATTATGACCACCAGCCGCGGCAATTTCTAAAGCACGTTTAATGTTTTCCTGGCCTTTTACATCAGAGAAATCACTTTCATAATTACTGATGTTACTTAAAAATTCTTCGCGGGTATTAACAATCGTTCTTTCCGGTTCTGTTTTATTATTAAAGAAATCCATTACTTCCCCAATGCTTTCTATGCCGTAAACCTCAAAATCGCTAACAATCGCCGCTTCCCGGGCATTTGCTTTTGGTAAAAGAATACCTTTAAAACCATCTTTCCGCCCCTGTATGGCAATGGGTAATGCACCTTTTATGGGTTGAAGACCGCCATCTAAAGAAACTTCACCCATTACAAGATACTGTTCCAGCTTGTCACTTTCAACCTGACCCGCTTCTGCCAGTATTCCCAGGGCAATAGCCAGATCATAAGCTGAACCCTCTTTACGAATATCGGCAGGGGCCAGGTTAACCACAATCTTTTGCCGGGGCATGTGGTAACCGGAATTATTAATAGCGCTTTCTACCCTTAGCATACTCTCTTTTACCGCATTATCCGGCAAACCCACTATAAAATATTTAGTTCCGCTGCTAATATTAACTTCAATTGTTATAGTAATTGCTTCAATTCCGTAAACGGCACTTGCATAGGTTTTAACAGGCATATTTTGAAAATCTGTTTTATCTAAAGTACAGAAATTTTAATTATAAAATTCTTATACTAACGTAGTCTTACAGAACGCAGTTTTTTTAATACTGAAAGCAAAGCTAATAATTGTACTTAACATAATCATTAATGTTTTAATTCTTAACAAATTAGGCTTTAATAAAAAACCAGTAAAAATTATTTTTTCTGTTACCCAACCTTTTGTTCATGGTGGGGGGTATTGTTATTAATTAAACTTAAATTTTAAAGTCATGAAAAAAGCAATCAATTACACAGCAACCTTTGCAGCTATTATTGTATTAATTTTATCTGCTTCATCCTGTAAAAAAGAAGTCACTAACCCTCTTGAAAAAACGCCTGCGGAAAAAATTATTGGCAAATGGGTTCTTAAATCTCTTAAGGTAGAGTATTTTGATGGTGCAAATGTAAAAGTTCACGAAGAAAGCTCCTTGCCGTTTGAAATAATCTATGAATTTAGTCCAAAGCAAATAACAGTAACTGCTTTTGATCTTACAGGAAGTGTTCCCTATTTTTTTATTACTGAAAATGGAAAGAATTATATCACTTATGAGGACGAAGAAGACAAAAAGACTGTCAAAAGTTTGATTGAATTTCAATCAGATAATCACCTTCGTATATCTGTTGAAAAGAGAAATGATAGTTATTTAGATGAAACTTCAGGGGAGTTAATTCCTGCAAGATCTGTAACTATTCAAAAAATGGAAAGAATGTAAATTAAATAAGTACTTTAACCCCGATAAATAATCCGGGTTAAAGTACTTAAACAAGAGAAAACATGAAAAAGTTGATCATAATATCCGGTTTAATGCTAATACTTGCAACATCTTGCAGGGTAAAATTAGCTGTTCCCCCTCAGTTTAGCAGCAATGCCACATCCATTTCTGTAAAAGGGCTTAATACCTGGTCGAGTTTTAGACAAAAACTAACATTTGGAAAATATAAGACATCTAATATAAGAACGGGGATGGCTATAACAAATGAAATAAACAATCCTATAGTGAATTTGATGAATAGGGATGGAGATATTCGCTCTACAAAACAAAGTTTAAAATATAAGTATGTTTTAGAAGATGGTCAGTTTAAGTCGGAGATATTTTGCAAAGAATATAAATGGAACCTTGATCAGTCTATATTCTATAATAAAACAAGATCAACTGAAATATTTATAGATCTTGAAAGCGAATACTCCTTCGCGGCAGCAATTACATTCAAAAATTTAGATAAGGATGAAGCCTGGAAAGTTTTATTAGTTACAGAAGATTATGCTGATCCGGAAGCTAAAAGATCGTTTTTTACAATCCCTGAAATTTATGAGAAAGGTTATGCTACTGATGGAGCGGACACCATTAATATTAGAACTGTAAGGGTTAAAAATATGACAAATGCTAATGGAAAGCAAACCAAACTCCCATTTAAAACTCCTGTAGGATATGAATTAAAAGTGAAAAATACCATTATTGCAATTATTGATACACAGGCAAATTATATCTGGATGGATAATGATTTGGATGAACGTGAAAAAATGCTTGTGGCATCTATATCATCTGCTATAATGCTTAGAAAAATTAATACACTGGATGATATTCATTAGGTTGAACTTAAAAGCATAGTGCAGGCACAGGAAGCAGAAATAGCGCTTATAGTAAAAGGATGCCTGGCGAATGATCGTAAAGCCCAGGAAGCCTTATTCAGGCATTTTTATAGCTTCTTAATGCCTGTTGCTATGCGTTACTCACGTGATGAACTGGATGGTGCCGATATTTTGAACCGTGCTTTTATGAAAATATTTAAAAGTATGCAAACTTTCGATTTGGGTAAAGGATCATTATATGCCTGGACAAAAAGGATTGTGATTAACGAGGGTTTGGATCATATTAAAAGCAGGGCAAAATTTAACTATACCGATGAGATTGAATTTATTGACGATCCCGCTATTGATAATTCTGCCATAAACAAAATCAACGCCGAAGAGTTAATGGCAATAATAAGACAATTACCGCCCGCTACACATGCTGTATTTATACTTTATGCTATTGAAGGGTATAAGCATAAAGAAATAGCAGAGCAATTACAAGTAAGCGAAGGGACAAGTAAATGGCATTTGAGTGAAGCCCGCAAAACACTCCGGCATAAATTAGAAGATTTGAATGTAATATGAACGAACGTACTACATATGAACAATTAATTGCCCGTAAACTGGAACAACTTCCTTTGCCTGATTTCTCAAATGTTATTTGGGAAAATCTTCAGAAACAACTGGATGCGGATATGCCGGTTTCAGACAATATTCCCGCTAAGCCATTAGTAGGTAAAAATTTACTGCTTAAAGCTTGTTTCGCGATTATTACCGCCATTATTTTAACGGTACTGCTCTTTTTATGGGTTAAAAAACCTTTAATAAAAGAAAAGATTAAAATGTCTGCCCCTGTTAAAAAAGAACAGGTATTACAAAAAACTAATGAAGAAAAAACAGAGGAGCAACATATACCCCCTTTTAGAAGTATAGAAAATAAACCAAAAAGCATTTCTTTAATTAAACATCCTGCCGCACTTATTCCATTAGTAGATAGCGCTGCATTGATGCGGGATAGTTTAAGTAATCACACTATTAGTACAAGAAAACCTGTAATCTCTAAACCATCATTAGATACAAGTACTTATAAAAACCCTGAAATTAAAGAAATTACAGATGATGATTACCGTCTAATTCCGGAACGTAAAAGAAAAAAGCAGTAAGTGTCCCCTTATTTCCTAAACGATCTTTTTTGCATGTTCTTATCATTTAGCGGAGAGGAAAGTAGAATAGTTCATTGTTCTTCAAAAAGTGAAAAAGTTGTTCGTGTCCAAAAGGCAATGCACTGTTTTTCAGTAAGACCATATTTTTTTCCGATAGGTATAATAGCCTTATATGCTTGTTGTAAATCTTCTTCAGGAATTTGTTTTTGAGGCAATTTAGATACTGCTGAATCCATTTCGGAAAAAATGCTTTGTTCTTTAGCAGTTAATATATGATCTATCAAAGCTTTTTCTCCCTGCGAAGGTTTAATAGTAAGAATAGGCAGGCTATCTGTCTTGTTATCAAAACTATTATTTTCCATATGACAACTAATATTTACTAGTATAAAAAAAATGATAATGGCTGAGTTTAGTTTCATAGAAATTCAATCAATGAGAATAATAAATATAGTTACTTTCCAAAAGGCATTTTAGGCATACTCTTCATCATTTTAGCCGCCGCAAGCGGATTAGAGAACTGCTTCATCATTTTGCGCATGTCTTCAAACTGTTTAATGAGCTTATTTACTTCCGCGATATCAGTTCCTGATCCTTTAGCAATACGAATACGCCTGTTTTGAATGATGGAGTCAGGGTTTTCACGTTCAAACGGAGTCATGGAGCGGATGATGGATTCAATAGGGGTAAAAGCCTTATCATCCATTTCCACATCTTTTATCGCTTTGCCCACACCCGGTATCATTCCCATCAGATCCTTCATATTACCCATTTTTTTAATCTGCTGTATCTGGCTTAGAAAATCATTGAAATCAAATTTGTTCTTACGTATTTTTTTCTGAAGCTCGGCAGCCTCTTTTTCATCAAACTGCTGCTGGGCACGTTCTACTAATGAAACCACATCGCCCATACCTAAAATACGCGAAGCCATTCTGTCCGGATAAAATACATCCAGCGCTTCCATCTTTTCACCCGTACCAATAAATTTAATGGGTTTATTTACAACAGATTTAATAGATAAAGCGGCGCCACCACGTGTATCGCCATCCAATTTGGTTAAAACAACCCCTGTAAAATCTAAACGGTCATTAAATGCTTTTGCTGTATTTACCGCATCCTGTCCCGTCATCGCATCAACCACAAATAAAATCTCATGCGGATTTGTACTGAGTTTTACCTCCGATATTTCATTCATCAAACCCTCATCAATGGCTAAACGGCCCGCAGTATCTATAATCACTACATTTTGCCCGTTCTTTTTTGCTTCTGCGATACCCGCTTTGGCAATAGCTACCGGATCTTTAGACTCCCTATCGGTATAAACCGGAACACCAACCTGTCCGCCTAAAATCTCTAATTGATCTATCGCCGCGGGACGGTAAACATCACCCGCAACTAATAATGGTTTCTTATTCTTTTGGGTTTTAAGATAATTAGCCAGTTTACCCGAGAAAGTAGTTTTACCAGCCCCATTTAAACCCGCTATTAAAATTACGGTAGGGTTATTACTAATGCTTAATTCATCAACCTTAGCCCCCATCAGGCTGGTTAGCTCATCATTCATAATTTTGGTAAGCAACTGCCCCGGGGAAATAGCCGTTAGTACATTTTGGCCTAATGCTTTCTCTTTAACACTATCTGTAAAAGTTTTAGCGGTTTTATAATTTACGTCGGCATCTAAAAGAGCTTTGCGAATCTCTTTCATGGTTTCGGCCACGTTAATTTCTGTAATACTTCCCTGTCCTTTCAGAACCTTAAAAGCCCTGTCGAGTTTATCCTGTAAATTTTCAAACATGATATGAATACGCTTTTTTTTAGCGATTTACAAAGTTATAATTTCTGTACTACTTAGGTAAACAAATTTTTATTGACATGTAGGGTTTTGAATGAAGGATTGAATGAAGGATTAAATGAATGAATGAAGGTAATTTGGAAAAATAAAACAGGTAATTTTTTTTGAGGTCTTTTAACCATTTTTACTTTTTTTGCAAAATATTATAACATAATGTTAATTTTGGCCTCATTATGAAAAAGATATACACCGCAATTTTACTCGCAATAGTTATAAGCTCTTTAAACTCATGCGTTTCAACCAAAAAATACAATACGCTTTTAGCGCAAAAGGACTCCGTTTCTTTAGGATGGGATGCCGCCAAGGTAAAAATACTTTCCCTTGAAGAACAGGTAAGCAAGTTAAAGGCAGATACAACACGTATGGGCGCCCAGATCAGGGAACTCAAAGGAAAGGTTGAGGGTTTAACTGCTGAATATTCCGCATTGCGTTCAAACAGCTCATCCGAAATTAATAAACTGATAGATAACCTTAAAAAACGTGAAGCACGTTTAAACGAAGTAGAAGATATATTGCGTAAACGCGATGAAGCAACCAACGCTTTAAAAGAAAAACTGCAAAAAGCATTGCTCGGTTTCCAGCAAAGCGGCTTAACAGTTGATGTCCGGAACGGAAAAGTATATGTTTCCTTATCAGATAAACTTCTGTTTGATACCGGAAGCATTATTATTGACGAAAAAGGTAAACAGGCATTACAGGAACTGGCCAAAGTATTAAAAACACAACCCGAAATTAACATTGCTGTAGAAGGCCATACCGATAACCAGCGTGTAAATAACCTGGGGCAGATAAAAGATAACTGGGACCTGAGCGTATTAAGGGCCACTTCAGTTGTGCGTTATTTAACTGATGTTCAAAAAGTAGAAAATGCCCGCCTGACCGCAACCGGAAAAGGAGAATTTCAGCCGCTTGCAGTAGGTTCAACACCTGAAGTAAGAAGCCTTAACCGCAGAAT
>JBASZP010000453.1:0-1673 GCA_049660965.1 Daejeonella sp.
ATTGTCATTATTTTCAATAAGAGAATCACTGTGGTCCGAAAGATGAATTGTGTCTTTGTAAACCCCTATGTATTTTACTTTTCTATACCATACCTGGCTTTCTTTAAATACTCTTTTCACAGCTTTATGAGTTTGAAAGGCAACGACTTTGGGAAAGGAGTCAAGTTGACCCTGTGCAGCAATTGAAACAAACAAAATAGTAATTGTGATTAGGTACTTCAAATTGTTTAGAGTTGGTGATTTTGTTTATTGGTTACCATTATCACCTGCTGAAATTACTAAGTTTAATTCTATTATTTAAAATGCTGAATTTGTGTTAGTGAATATTTAACTGTTAATATAGATGTTGGTGGGGATGCCAATATTATAGAGCGTTTTTCTTCCTCAGGTCTTCAAATTTCCCTTTTAGTAAAGTTGAACAGTCTCCACCATCTTGTCTGTTTACCAAAGGAGAAAAAAAGACTGTGAATTCACCTATACCTTCTTTGCCCCCGATAAATGTGATATTAAAGTTTACTCCACACTCATATTGAATCATCCCATATCGTTTGCTTTCTTTCGGCGACATTGGATAGCTTGGTTTATAGCCTTCGGGAATATTAAAACCTTCAAGTTTTGCGTAGAATATCTTTTCACCCTCAGTAGACACGGTTTTAATAAACTGTTGAGGATAAGGATTTTCAGATCCGAACAGACTCACTTTAACAACTTCAGGAATTAGTAAATCGTTTGTTATACATTCGCCGGCAATAATTATATCAAGCCCTGTAGACGCACTGCCTTGATTAGTTACTATCCATTCAGCGGTTTTTCTTTCTCCATTTTTTACGTCAATTATACCTACCCCTGCAAGCATGCGGAACTTTGTTAAACCCAATTCTTCGGCCTTCTTGCCTTTTTGTACAAAGTTTAGTTTTAACTGCTGAACTGATTTTTCTTCATTTAAATAGTTATATCCCGTCAACAATTTTAAAGAGTCTAAATTTATAAGTTTGGCAAACTGGTTTAAGAAATCTTCAACAAATGCAGATTTATTTCGTGATGCACTTTTTATATCTTCAAAAGAATAATTTTCGACAAGAATATCTGACCAAACAAGTGGCTTGCTTTTGCTAAAATCAATTTTATTTGAACGATTTTTTATTGTGTCTTTTAATGTTCCGTTATTAATAAGACTGATATAGCCTGTATCGCTATCATTAACTATAATACTAAGGGCTTTTGTTTTAAATTCTTTTGATAAACTTGAAGCAATTTTGTTCAGCTTTTTTGCATTTTGATCTTCAGTATCTTCATCATAGATAGAGATCCACGTTAAATCTTCCGACGGCGAAATAATCACTGATTTGTCGGCTTTGTCCTCATTATCAACTATTGTAAATCCTGCTTCAGAATTAAGTTTGATTATGTAGTCAATGACTCTACCAGTAATATTTGTTTTATCTAATTCCGAAACTCTTAATTGAATATTTGTGAAAAACGCTCCCATTGATGTGAATTATTCTTAGTGTTGTTAGGGTCACCCTCAAATGCTGTACAACATTTGCATTTGTGCAACTCTTGTATAAATTTTTGATAGTTATCAATCGCTAGTTATACAAAGGTTATCATAACTAAGTTATTCAAAAATTTAATACGAAAATCTACGCTGCAATAAAAGCTCAACAGTGGTA
>JBASZP010000454.1:0-5259 GCA_049660965.1 Daejeonella sp.
TGGGCAACAAGCGTGGCAGTTTAGCCTGAGTATAGCTAAGGATCGCACCTATTAGCAGCAACGCTTTGTTGAACGATACAGTTGGTGGTTAGTGGTTAGTAGTTTGTAGTTGCTCCGCTATTGAAACTGTCACCCTGAGCTTGTCAAAGGGTGTGCAAAAATAAAACTGTCACCCTGGGTTTGTCGAAGGCAGATCAAAGAAATCATTCTGTCACCCTGAGTTTATCGAAGGGTGATGAACGTAACTAAACACCCGCCTTCGACAGGCTCAGGCTGACAGCGATTCTGTGTTACGGAAAACAGGCAGCGATAAAACTTCGTGTAGCTCTGTGTCTTCTTTGTGCAGCTCTGTGATACCAAAAAAGCTATTTTATAAAGTTTCACTAAGAAGACACAAAGGCCCACAAAGAAATTTACAGCAGGCGCTATATTATTAAAACACATTTCTTATCTTCAAATCTCACACCGGTTAAGCAACTCCCAAATTAGTAGATGGTACTAACAACAATACAAAAAGTTGAATACTAAAGAATTGATTTTCAGAAATGTTTTTTAAATTAATATTGCGTACAATATCATAAATGCAAGAGTTAGGCACAATGTTATGCAGACCGTTACCTTACAGACACAATCGTTTTTATTTGAGGACTCAGACAAACAGTTTAGAGCCATTCCCTTTTATGAACTTTCGTTTGAAGAATGGATTGTTTATGAACATGGACAACCAAAGTATTTAATTGACTTCAATCGGCGGACACAACCTTTAATATTGGATTTTACTGCGAAACTTAATTTGGGTGAGCCTCTTGAAGAAACTGTTCGAAAACTTGGTGTGTTCTTAGGAAGACAATGGACAACTGAACATAACATTCAAGGCAAAGAAATTCCCAATAGTAATATGCCTGAGACAATTACTTTAACTCGCCTTGACAACTTAGCTGACCTTTTTATGGACTTGACTTTCATTGCGACAAATGAAATTGATTTCAACACATTGCTTAATGAAGAAAAGCTGTTTGCCACTTTCTTATCAGAGGATACAAATGGTTTTTTAGGTTTGGAGTCGGCTTTTGTAGACAACTTTGAAAACCTTAAGGAAATGCTGACATTTTTATTCAAAGTAAAAATTGAATTCAAGGAGTTGACATCTAATAATGACAAGCAAATATTTGATTTGACAGATTACAAAGACAAATGTATTTCGACAGACGAACTTGAAAACAATTATCAGGAATGGATAAAAATCAGCGGCAGACAAAATACAATGGATGAGTATGGAAATTTAATTGGTATCATTGGCTATGTCGGTAGAAATCTTGACAAAAAGCATTTGCTTTTGTTGACGGAGAAGCGAAGAAATTGGTCGTAAAAAACACTGTGCCTAACATTGGTATTGCCAATAATGGGGCTTGACATTGGAACAATCAGCAGCGGGAATTCTGTTGTGCTGTGGTTTGGGGCTCGACAAACAAAGTCAGCTTTAGCTCTTAATATTTAACTTTATCAAAAAGCCAGGTAGCAGTTCCGGCGGACGAATAAAAAATTCCCCAGTATCGGCAATACCTGCACGTTGGTGGCAAGTTTTTAAGACACCCTACTTAATTTAACAGAGTAAACTATGGGACTATTTGACATTTTTAAAAAGAAAGAAGTAAGTCAAGAAAAGGAGAAAACTTACTTAGAAGTAAATTTAAATAAGTTTCACTATACAGACGGTGGGACACCTGAAAAACTGAGCTTTCTTCAAGGACAAATTAAGCAACTGACCCAATTCTCTTATGAAATTGAAAAAGGCAAACAGATTTTTGAGAGTTCAACAGCAGTATTCTCTTTTATATTTGACAGAGATAAAAATATTATTGAAGAATTAAGATATCGTTCTGAAAATGAAATTAGTTCAACTACTAAATATTTAAACAAAAAAATACTTTCAGTACATCGCTATTTTATTCCAAATATTGTTACATCAAAAGATATTTATCAGTACAATGACAAAGGGGAATGCATTTCATTCACTCAATATAGATACGACGATAATGGAAATGAAATTAAATCAGAAAGACTATTCTATGATTCAGCGGGAAAGTGTTTTAAAAAAGAAATAATTGAAAACAGCGAATCAAAATTTGAATTATTCAATAAAAGTTTTTATAACCCCTTAAATCCACCTCAATATGAAAATTTAGGCGAAGAAGGTTATAGACAAATTATTCAACTTCACGACTCTAAAACTATAGACACTTTTGACAAATTTCAAAACTTTTTAGCATCAAGAAGATATGACAGTAATGGTGACCTTGTAATTGAAATAGAGGCAACTTATGACCAAGAATACAGACGTAAGACATACAGTGTTTACGATTATAAAAACAAAACTAAAACTTTATCACACTATCATTATGACGAAAATGGCTTACTAATTAAATTAGGAAACCCAAACATTGAAAGCGATACTATTACTTATGAAAATGATAAATTTGGTAACATAATTAAAAAGTTTACAAAATGGCGTAAGACTATACCAGAAGACGAATTTGAATATGAATATGATGAATTCGGAAATTGGACAAAACGAATCTGGAAGTATAGAGAAAAGATTATTAACATTAGGACAAGACAATTTGAGTATTACTAAACCTGCCACCAACACTCGGCTATTATGCTATTGGGGCAGAATCAAGGCCAATCGGCAGTTATTGCGCTATTCAGCAGCGGTTATCGGGCGACCAGGTTCTAACGAGTTTTTTGAGTAAATTCATGTTTTAATTAACCAATTTAGTGCAGCGGCTGGGCAGACACAGCTACAAATATCCCCATCTCAGCGTAGTTTATAAATTCAAAAAACAAAACTCAGCGTACGGCTGTGCCTACGCTGTTACTTGCTGTAGCTTTCAGCTACTATTTTGCACCAGCCATATTGGAGCTGATAAAAGTGCTGCTGTACAAGAGTGCGACGCAACTACTGCTCCACAGTCTTACCAATGCTGGTTAACAAAACCCTACCCCATCTCCGCGTAGTTTATACATTCAAAAACCAAAACTCAGCGTGCGGCTGGCCTGCGCTGTTCTTTAATTAATGATAGTATCGTTTTTCAAACCCGGGGCAACCGCGCCAGACCCCGCTGAGGCTTAACATTGAAAATATATTTATATTGGAGTATGAAAAAGAGACCAATATTAAAACTGATGTCCATTCTTTGGGGCTTACTGCTTGTTTGCAACTTTGCAATGTCGCAGATTAAAGACACGGTCCGCAACTCTGCAATTCCGCATACAATGACGTGGGCCAATAAGCCTCTTGCATTTTCTTCTGCAAAAGATGTTATCCGTATTAAAGCGGGTGCCAAAACAGACATGTTCAGAGACCCGAATGTTACTTATAATACCGATAATGCCCCCAAGCTGTTGTTTACTGCCGATGATGATTTTGTGTTATCTGCATCCATTCAGCACTCTTTTATAAATAAATGGGATGGTGGCGCCCTGGTTTTGTTTGAAGACAGTTTGAACTGGATAAAATTTTGTTTTGAAAAAGATTATACGGGAGCCAGACGCGTTGTTTCTGTTGTTACAAAAGATATTTCAGACGATTGCAATGCAACAGAGATAACCAGCAATAAAGTGTATTATAAAATGGCAAAAGCCGGTAATGTAATTACCCTTTACTGTTCTTCTGACGGAAAAAAATGGTTGCTGATACGGCATTTACAATTCAATAATAAAAAGCTGGTACGCATAGGATTTTTAGCTCAGTCGCCAACTGGTAAAAGTTGTGATGTGATATTTTCAAACATACGCTATACAGCAAAGCGAATTATAGACCCGTATATTGGCGAATAGCTGAAAAGGCAATGCCACACAAAATTTGTAAACAAACGATACGCATTTAATTGTATAGTTGTGCCGGGGCCATTCTATTAAACTTTTAGCTGCAGCATGGGCGGCCCACATTCAATTCTTATTATTCATCCTCATTTTTCCAGACCAGTTAAGCGCTGCCGCTGAAGGGTGCCCCGAAAGCCTTGCATAAATCCTGTCGGGGTTTTTAATTAGTAACCACAGTTGCCCAATGTGTAGCCGCTGTCTACCCAATTACATACTTTCAATAAGTGTATTATTTGACATTTGTCGCCCAAAACTTATAACTGTTCTTATAATTATTAAGGATATTTGCGGTTTCAAAATTGGTGGCCGACACAACAGCCGACAAACCTTCATCCGCCGTATTTTTTCGTTTACAAACAACTAACATGACCATTACTAAACTTGCTTTTAACTGGGCAATAGCCCTGCTGCTTCCTTTTTTTGCCGTGGCACAACAAAGAGACAGTAGCCTTAACACCACCGTGTTTTCGGGTTCTGTGGGCGTTACCACCAATGGCTTTTCTATTGTTCCTACATTTTCTTTAAACAGCTCGGCGGGGCTTTTTTTCCTATCGTGGAAGAAAAATAAATTCAGTATTGACCCGGATATCCGTCTTACCCCCGACGGAAGAAAGGGCGGTATTTTATTGTGGTTTCGCTACCAGGCTGTTGATGAAAAAAAATTCAGTTTAAGAGTGGGTGCTCACCCGGCATTAAATTTTCAGATAAGAAAAATAACCGATAACAATACCACTACTTCCATTACGCAAATGCGCCGCTTTTTGGCTGGGGAAGTAGCACCTACTTACCATATTACCAAAAACTGGAACGTGGGTGTGTATTACCTGCAAGGCCATGGCCTGCAAAAAGATGGTCCGCAAACCACGCATTTCATTACACTAAACTCAGGCATTGCCAATATAAAATTGGGCGGGCCATTGCGCCTCGCTATCAATGGGGCTGTTTATTATCTTAGGTTAGATGGTTATGAAGGCCGTTACTATACAGCCACCACCACTTTATCGCACACAAAAATTCCGTTTAGTTTGCAGGGGGCTATGAATAAAACCATACGCTCTAACCTGCCGGGCAATAAAGATTTTTTAAGTACAGTAACCCTGTTTTATAATTTCAGTAAAACATTTTACCGGGTAAAATAGTTTACCGAAGTTGTACCAAACATTTGGAAATAAATTTGGCTTTGGTTGCGTCGCACACTTGTACTGCAACGCTGCAAGGAGCGAGTGGTGATTTTGTATTTGATGTTTCAAATAAGAAATCTCCAATCAAAAAAAATTAAAATTATTTGCTGCTTACACACCGGAAACCGGTATGTTCTAAACCCGTATCAGGAGAAGTTTTCATACGTGCCGCCACGCGGTAGCTGGCGCAATA
>JBASZP010000455.1:0-1911 GCA_049660965.1 Daejeonella sp.
CGTTTTGGTTGTGTTCTATAATCGGTTTGAATTTCGCGTCCCAAATTAATTCTTCATTCTGGTAGGATGTTCTGGAATGTACGGTTTGTGAAAAAGTATCATCAAAGGCTTTGATCATTACCAGTATTTCCGCATCGCCCTGGTCTAAGTCTTCGGCATTTAAACCGTTAAGCGGACTTTTTTCATCAATAGGGTGAACAATGGTCCAGCTTAAAGTTAACAGGTTTATTTTTTTGATCTCCAATTCTAACGGGAAAAAACGCCGGGTTATTTTCCCCTGATTATCTTTATTAATAGCCAGTATTAATTGAGCTTCAATTTCGATCAACTGATTATTTCTGTAATTGGCTAATCTTAACATTAAGGCTTTACCCTCCTGAAAAGGGGCTATAATGATATTTTCGCTATATTTTATTTTGGCTGATGGCCGGGAAAAACGTCCGTAAAGCAAACCCGTTGCTAATGCGAAAGCTAATAAACCAAGCATAGATTCAAATGCTGCTAATGAACTTGTCATCATACCCCGGGGACTAATATGACCGTAACCAACTGTTGAAATGGTTTGTGCTGAGAAAAAGAAAGCGTCAAAAAACTGGTCTAATTGGTTATTGCCCTCAGCACCGTTTAAATATTCTATGCCAATAGCAACATAAAACCAGGCAAACAGAGTGTTAATTAATAAATAGGCTATTAAGATAAGTAACATAAACTTAGCCCAGCTCATAGTGATTAAGGCGTTATAAGCGTCGGTAGTTCTAAGAAAAGGTAAACCTTTACGCTTTATGTTTGAGGAACCATCGCGGTTAAGCATCCGCTGATTATTTATGGTTGCTTTATTACCAAAACCCAGATCATTACCGGAAATGGAGTGTTTTCTTTTTAAAATCATGTATATTTTAGTGGAAAGGATGTAATTATCCCGCCTTTAACTTTATTTATGAAATTCTAATAACAAATACTTTGTGATTTATTTGCTTTAAAAATACTTAAAAGGTTTGCAGCTAAGAAAAGATAAACCATGATTTTTATTTTCAGATAAACTTTATTTGAAAAATTAGAGCAGTATTCCGGTTTCATAGTTAACTTTACGCCGCTAATTAAGCTAATAAGCTTAATTAAGGGATTATTGTTTAAATGGAATATTGTTAATTTATGAAAGTAGAACTCAGTCATGCTGATAACAGGAAAGAAAAAAGAACTATACAGGTAAGCTCTATTGAGGATTTGCTTAAAATTAGCAAGCATTTTGACAGGGATATTATTATATCACTACCTATGCAGGGAACAAAAAGCGATTTTGACTTTTATGTAATGGTTTATGATGATAAGATTGAATAACTGATCTGATAAAACTTAAATTATTTAGTACTTCAATAAAATTAAAAATGAAAAATTTTATAAAAACCAGAATCTTTAAAAATCTTCTTCCTACAGGCTTAGTTATTGTCCTTTCTGCTACTTCTGCTTTATGCGAAAATATCAATGTATTTGATAGTGATATGAGTAATAAGGCAGGTTATAATGCAGGAAACGTTCAAACAGGCTTTTTTATAGTGATTGTATTATTAATTATATTTTCAGTTTTTGTTCCTTTTTTCGAGAGAAAGAAAGCAAAATAAAACATCTTGCCATCATAACCAGGCATTAATGATAATACAAGATTATTTAATGATTTTGCTTGCATTAACCAAAGTAGTGCATCAGCATTACACCGCTCATTACAATCATTAAAGCATCTTCAATAATAGTTACGGTACTCATTGGCAAGTTAAATATCGCACCTAAACAGGCACATTGTATTTTTCTTTTATTTAATATACTTTGTAAAACGCCAATAATACTAATGCCCATTACTATTAATGTAATTATATTAGTTAATATAGGTTGAACATTTAAAGCATAGGCAATACC
>JBASZP010000456.1:0-8323 GCA_049660965.1 Daejeonella sp.
TTCATCCCCTTTTAGATCTTCAATAAGCGGACGAGTGGTTTTTGAATTTTCCAAACGGTTTGCCAATGCTTTTGCAGGCAAAGAAAGGTAAATAGTCACCCCGTTTTGGTCCATCCAGTCCATATTATCATGAAAGCAGGGGGCGCCGCCGCCGGTGGCTACAACTACTTCATTAGGGAACGGATGGTTTTGCAATAAGTCGCGTTCTAAAGTCCGGAAGCTTTCTTCCCCGTGCCTTGCAAAATAATGCTGAACGCTCATGGATGTTTTTAATTCGATCAGTTTATCCAGATCAACAAAATCGTACTTTAAAAAACCGGCCAGCTTTCTACCAATAGTGGTTTTGCCGCTTCCCATAAAACCGATCAGGAATATTTTCATAAAATTAATTTTAAAAAGACTTATATCTATTTGGTCAATTACTATTTTATTAAGTTCAAATCTGTTATGAACAACGTTTTACACCTCTTTAGTGTTTTAAAACCCCAATAAGAAAGAAGTCATGTCAAATAACAAATATCTTTTACAAAATAACGTTTCCGGATGGTCCGGACCATTTCTAAGTGGTCCGCACCATTTCCGGATGGGCCGTAACCATTTCTAAGTGATCCGCACCATTTCTGGGTGATCCGCACCATTTCTAGGTGAGCCGAAACCATTTCTGGGTGATCCGCACCATTTCCTAATGGTCCGCAGCCATTTCTAAGTAATCCGCACCATTTCCGGGTGGGCCGCAACCATTTCTAAGTGATCCGCACCATTTCCGGATGGGCCGAAACCATTTCCGGGTGGGCCGTAACCATTTCCGGATGGGACGCAACCATTTCTAAGTGATCCGCACCATTTCCGGGTGGGCCGCAACCATTTCCGGGTGGGTTTTACCATTTTTACATGGTTTTTAGCATTTTTGCATGGAGCGCCTGCGTTTCTGTGTTCGAGCGTTGTGGTGCATTCGGTGACATTCATTCAATGGTGTTAAGGAAATTGTCCCTTCCTAAAAAGACTTGACAGCTTTGGGGGTTATTTTTAAAAGTACTTGACAGGATAATTTCTATTCCTGCTACAAGTTTACCATTCTTATTTTAATTACGGAATAAGGAATACTCCTTTATTCCTTATTCCTGTTTTGTGAATACCAACCGGATCCTTATTCCGGTAATTCCCTGTCATTTTTAGGCTTACTCCGTTTATGAGTTTACTCCCTGAAGCCTTATTCCTGGTTTGACTTGTCATCACTCTTCCTTAGTACTAATTTGCCCTGACACCACTTTTTGGCGGTATACTTTATTCCTCCATCTTTTCTTCAATATCCCATTTTGCTCATGTGCCCGTTCAGGAGTGAGGTAATCACAACTGGCATGCGGCCGGACCTGGTTGTACTTTTGTACCGCCTGGTCCACCATAGAGCAGGCTTCGGCCAGCGAAGTAAAGGTCTTATTCAGTTCAAATTCTCCCTTTAATATCCCGTTTATCCGCTCTGCAATGGCATTTTCATAAGGGTCACCTTTTTCGGTCATCGATAAACGGATGTTATACCCGTTAATCACCTGCACATAATCGGAACAGCAGTACTGGGTTCCTCTATCTGAGTGATGGATTAGGCTGGCCTGTCTTTTGGACTCTTTAGCAGCCATATTCAGCGCATCAATGGGCCCCTGGCTATGCAAAGTAGCATGTAATTTATAAACTACAATCTTACGGCTGTAGGCATCCGTAATAGTACTTAAATAGCAAAACCCCTTCATCAGCCGCAGGTAAGTAATATCGCTTACCCAGAGCTGCCCGGGATGAGTGAGCAACAGCTCCCGGATCAGGTTAGGATACTTTTTATAGGCATGGTTAGAATCGGTGGTATAGGGTTTTCTACGCCGGTAGCGGATCAAATAACCATGCTGGCCCAGCAGTTCATACAGCGCATCCCGGCCCATCTTAATGCCATGGGCTGCCATGGGTTCGCTAAGCATATACTGCAACTTAGATACCCCCAGACGGGGCAGTTCTTGCCGTATTTCGGCCACTAACTTTAACACCAGAGCATCGCTTAGTTGCTGATTTTGCAGGCTATGTCGCTGCTCATACCAAGCCTGACGGCTCTTCCCAAACAGTACACAGAAGTAACGGACACTGTAATATCCATACATCTGCCGCAATAGATCTACTGTTTGGGCCCAGACTTTTTTCGGATACTTATTTTCAGGCTTTCTTCGGCTACATCAATCAGCGTTTCTAAGGCGATGGTTTTCATTTGGGCATCTTCTAATTGCTTCTCCAGTTGCCGAAGCTGCTTTTGAAGGGATCCCAGTTTTAAACGCTCTTTTTCGCTCATCAGTGGTAAAGTTAAGGGTATTTCTGAACTGTATTTCTTGCGCCAACGGGCAATGAGTCTCAGACCGGTAACCGGACTAAAGTTAAATCGTTCTATCGCAGCGCCAACACTCATCCGGCCGGATTCTAACT
The DNA here is from genome assembly GCA_049660965.1 of Daejeonella sp. Taxonomy (GTDB): domain Bacteria; phylum Bacteroidota; class Bacteroidia; order Sphingobacteriales; family Sphingobacteriaceae; genus Daejeonella. The sequence continues at coordinate 2,458 of JBASZP010000456.1, forward strand.
CGCCTGCCAGCCAACGCCGGAAGGCTATCTCATAAGTCCCTTTTTCTTTGGTGTTGCCATAACTATCCGATACTAAAACGGTATAGCCACTCTGCTTTTCTTCTTGCATTGATCATTCTGTTTTTATCCAAAATGTGTCAAGCTATTTCAGGAGTAGACAGTAACCATTTCTAGGTGGTCCGCAACCATTTCCGGATGGGACAGTTAACTTAGTTTCACCCTTGGGTCAATAAAAGCATAGCTTATATCAACCAGGATATTAATGATCACAAAAATAAAGGCCACAAAAAGGATTGACCCCATTACAACCGGGAAATCAGAAAGTTCAAGGGCGTCTACCGTTGCTTTTCCTAATCCGTTATAACCAAAAATATATTCTACAAAGAATGAACCTGCCAAAAGCGAAGCAAACCAGCCCGAAATTGCTGTAATTACCGGATTTAAAGCATTTTTTAGCGCATGTTTATAAATAACCCTTCTGTTACTCAGCCCCTTTGCTTTGGCAGTGCGTATATAATCCTGACCTAGCACATCCAGCATGGCGCTTCGGGTAAGCTGGACAATAATTGCCAGTGGCCGTAACCCTAAGGTGACCATAGGTAAGACCAAATTTTTCCATACAATAACTTCTCCCCGAAAGGGGTTGTAATTATATAAACTGCCGGACATATTTAAACCGGTATAATCACTTAGAACGAAACCAAAAAGCCAGGCGATGATAATTCCCGCAAAGAACGAGGGTGCAGAAATGCCTAAAATTGCAAAAGCGTTTGCCGAGCGGTCAATCCAGGTATCTTTATTAACGGCAGAAATAACACCCAGGAATATACCGATGAGTGTAGCGAAAATCATGGCTGTACTTGCCAGGATAAAGGTGTTCGGAATGGTTTCTGCCAGGATGCTGCTAACATCGCGTTTGGTTTGGTAAGAGCGGCGTAAATAAGGTTTCTTAATAACGACTGATTTCTCTTTGCCAACCGGAAATAGTGCGAGATAATGGTATTTAGCCTGCGTTGTTGAATCACTTTCATGAACGGAAAGAGGCAAAAGATCATTGATATAATACAGAAACTGGACAGGAATAGGTTTATCCAGTCCAAACTCTTTACGTACGGCTTCTAATGATTGTACATCTGATCGCTGACCTTGCGTCATGCGTGCCGGATCTCCGGGAAGGATGTTAAACAGAAAGAAAATAACGACTATAATTCCGGTTAAAACCGCTAAACCATACCCAATCTTTCTAAATGTGTATCGCAGCATTAAGGGTTGTTTTCGAAATAGGTTTTAGCCAGTTCATCATAAGATGGAACGGTATGGTAATGCCATTTATTAATGATGGTTCCGTTTTTAAGCAATAAAACCCCCGGATTAGCCCTTACCATACTTTTTAATGGAACAGCATCCGAATAAAAGGTTTCCATGATCAGTTTGTTTTCTTTACTGAAAAGTTCCGCATCTTCTGCAGAGTTTGAAGTAAGAAGTACCGTACGGATATTATAGTTTTCGGCGGCGTTCATGGCAATGGCGTTTAAATCTCCTATGGCCCGTTCATTGGTTTTCCCCAGGTCATAAGCTACAATAACGAGGTTATAGTAAGGGTTTTCTATAATTTCAGAGGTGTAGTCCGTTCCCTGCGAATCATTAATTTTCAGATCTTTTATCTTAACATCATAACCTTTTTTAATCAGCTTATTAACAGGTTCGCCAACAATTTCCCAATTCTCATCTTTCCATATCTCTGTTTTGAGATATTCTTTATCTGTCATGGTTTTTGTTTCGCCTGTTTTCTTATTCTTTAGATGATAGATTATTTCATAAACATCCGGTTCTGCACCGGGAGGCAAAGTCATTAATTCAGGGATGTTATTGCCGATTTTATAGGGTAAGAAATCAATAAGCGGTAAATAATTATAAGTGTACCAGCTAAAACCCAGGGAAAGGAAAATGAGGATGGTTAAAATAAGTCTGTGTGCATTTTTTAATGTGATGAGAGGCTGAATATAAGGACGATTAATGAAGATAACTATAATCAATCCCAGTAAAACTAAATCCTTGCTGAACGATTGCCACGGCGTAAGCGGGATAGCGTCTCCAAAACATCCGCAAGAGGTAACCACTTTAAAAAACGCGGAATAAAAGGTTAAAAAGGTAAAGAAAATAATGAGCAGCAATAAACCCCAGGCAACTTTTTTAGCCCAAAAGCCCAATAATAGCAAGGCGCCTAAAATAATTTCTAAAGAACAAAGCAGTATGGCTATTAAAGCAGCCTGGTCATTTAAAAAAGTAAGATGGAAAACCTCAAAATACTCCTGCAGTTTATATCCAAACCCAAGCGGATCATTAGCCTTAATTAAACCTGAGAAAATAAAAAGCAAACCAACTAATACCCTTGCCAATGCAACAATAAATCTTCCAGCTGGGCGGCGAGGGGTATTTATATTTTTATTGACCGTCATGGTGTTTATTCTGAATTTTACTTATTGAAGAGTTGTGGCCGGGGTTTTCAATTTTATTAAAGCAAAAACAGAGTAGTTTAACATATCCTGATAATTGGCTTTTACTCCTTCGGATGCTAAAGTATGGCCCAGATTATCTTCAATTTGTTTTACCCTTAGTAATTTCATTAAGATGAGGTCTGTTAATGAACTGATGCGCATATCCCGCCAGGCTTCATCATAATCATGGTTTTTAGCGAACATTAACTCTTTGGTTTCATTCACCTTTTTATCAAAAAGCACTTCCAGTTCATCAACAGGAAGATCTGCCCGTTCATCATTTTGCAGGTCAAGCTGCATGAGCGCAATCACACAGTAATTGACAATACCAATATATTCTGAAGTAATGTCTTCACCTACCTTTGAAATCTTTTTTTCTTCCAGTGTGCGGATGCGCTGGGCCTTTATAAATATCTGATCTGTAATGGAAGATAACCTGAGAATACGCCATGCAGTACCATAATCTTTTGTTTTTTTCAGGAAAAGTTCTTTACAAACTTTAATTACTGCTTCGTACTCTGCTGAGGTATTATTAGCCAAAATGATGTTTTTATTTGTTATTACAATGAATTTACTGGTATTTTGTTGTACAATGACGGATAAAAGTACAGTTTTTCAGCAAAAGTTAACACTAAATGTTTGTGGTCGTTTAGTTGATCTTTCAAAACCCAAAGTAATGGGCATTTTAAACCTCACTCCCGATTCATTTTATGACGGTGGTAAACATAATACTGTAACCGAAGCTTTAAAACAAACAGCGCAAATGCTGGCCGAAGGAGCTGATTTTATAGATTTGGGAGCCTATTCTTCAAGACCTAAAGCAGAACATATATCCCGGGAAGAAGAATTAAAACGGTTAATTCCGGTGGTTAAAGCGCTTGTAAAAGAATTTCCGGAAGCTATATTTTCAATAGATACGTTTCGTTCTGAAATAGCCAAAGCCGCAGTTGAAGAAGGGGCTAAGATTATTAATGATATTTCTGCCGGAGAAATGGATGAAAATATGTTTAAAACCATTTCAAAACTGAGAGTTCCATATATTATCATGCACATGAAAGGAACCCCACAAACCATGCTTCAGCAAACTGATTATGAAAATTTATATGCTGAAGTTTGCAATTATTTCCTGCAAAAGATCATTAAGCTTAAACAAATGGGAATTGTGGACATTATGATAGATCCTGGTTTTGGCTTTGCTAAAACGATTGAACAGAGTTATGAGCTTTTAAATAAACTCGATCAGTTTAAAGTGTTAGGATTTCCGGTTTTGGCAGGTCTGTCACGCAAATCTATGATCTATAAATTACTGGAAACTGACGCAGAACATGCATTGAACGGAACAACTGTTGCTAATACCATTGCCTTAATTAAAGGCGCAAATATTTTAAGGGTTCATGATGTTGCCCCGGCTGTTGAAGCAGTAAAAATTATACAGAAGATGAGCGGTTATCCTCAATTTTAATTATTAATCCGCAAGTTTAGAATATAAATCAATTTTTAATGCCAGATCAAATTTGTAATTTTCCCGGATATGGAAGGTTTTGATTTCGGATTCCTCAATTTACGTTTTTTAGATATTGTAGATATCCTGCTTGTGGCTTTGATCATCTACTACATCTATACCCTTATACGCGGTACCATCGCCCTTAATATTCTTTTAGGCCTCGCTATTATCTATATAGTTTATCTGGTGGTTAAACAAGCTCACATGAGATTACTGGCAGAAATTTTAGGCGGTTTTGTAAGCGTAGGATTTATAGCTTTAATTGTAGTTTTTCAACAGGAAATACGACGTTTTCTATTACATATCGGGCGTAATGCATCCTTGCAAAAGAACAAAGTATGGTGGTCATTTATATTCGGAAGAAAAACAATGGAGAAAGATAATACAGACCGTATAAAACCCATAATAGACGCTTGTAAAAGCATGCAAAAAAGCCGTACGGGCGCTTTAATTGTTTTCGCGAAATATTTTGATGAGCAGTTTTACCAAAATTCAGGCGAAGTTATTGAATCGAAAATTTCAAAGCGTTTGTTAGAAAGTATTTTCCAAAAGCATAGCCCTCTGCATGATGGCGCTGTAGTTATTGCAGATAATAAAATCAAATGTGCCAGCAGTATTCTTCCGCTCACAGAAAATGATAAACTTCCTACCCAGTTCGGTCTACGTCATCGTGCAGGAATTGGTATTTCAGAAATGAGTGATGCTGTTGCTGTTATAGTTTCTGAAGAAACCGGCGAAATATCCTACGCCAAACAAGGTCGTGTAAAACTAAATGTGAGTTTTACAGAGCTGGAGAAGCTTTTGAATAAAGATTTTTAGAAATTATCTAATAAAAAAGAAGCTGTGTCATTAGAAACAGCTTCTTTCAAAAATAATATTAAATTAAACTTTAACAATATTGCTCAAAGGCCTGGATCAGGTTATCGGCAATCATTTGCGCAGGCCGGCCTTCAATCTGGTGGCGTTCGATCATGTGAACTAGTTTACCTCCTTTAAATAATGCAATGGCTGGTGATGATGGAGGATAAGGCAGCATGTGTTTACGTGCCTGGTCTACCGCATCTTTTTCCATTCCTGCAAAAACCGTCACAAATTTATCAGGCCGCTTTTCTTGCTGAGTGGCAATCTTAGCAGCGGGGCGGGCGTTTGCCGCCGCACAACCGCAAACCGAATTAACCATTACTAAAACGGTTCCCTCTGTTTTTATAGCCTCATCTACCTCTGCTGGTGTTTTTAGATCTTCAAACCCTGCATTTGTTAGATCAGAACGCATGGGAGCAACTAAATATTCTGGATACATTTTTTATTCTTGAAATTTGATTTCACAAAAATACTATATTAACATGGGCTTACCACATTAATATAGCGTTTTATGTTTGCATTGCTAATGCATCAAAATTAGGGTTATTAACGGCCTCTCATCATTTCTTGCATTAATGCCGGATTTTGTAATGCTGCAAAACCAAAGAATAGAATAATTCCAATGATATATAATAGAAATAATGCACCTAAAATCACACCAATAATAGCGCAAATTCTGCCTGCATTTAAGTTTGTAACTGAACTTTGTGAATAAGCATTTGGATTGGCGAGAAGTAAAGCCTTATCCTTTTTTGCCAGAATTAAAGCAATAACTCCCATAATTAAACCAACAATACCATAACAAATACAGGTAACTATAGATAGAATACCCAGGATAAGAACAGGCATACTGTTTGGTAAGGTTGGTTGAATTCCAATACCAAAGTGGCTTTGAGGTGCAAACGGTTTATTCACATTCTCCGGGTTTTGTGACGCTTCCGGTTTGTTTTCTGTCGATTCTGGTTGATCTTCTGTCATAATTTTAATATAATTTGTGAGTAAA
>JBASZP010000457.1:0-2402 GCA_049660965.1 Daejeonella sp.
CACACTGCTATATCCTAATTGGTAAGAAATTTCACTCAGGTTCATTTCACCATATACCAGCCATTCTTTTACTTTCTCAATTTTCTGGAGAAGAAAAAACTGTTCAAGGGTTATACCTTCCACCTCAGAAAACTGGCGGGAAATATAACTATAGTCTTTATTTAAAGCAACGCTTAAAAATTGAAGGATGCTAAAATGCTCTTCTATATCGCCTGACTGAACTTTCTTAATTAATAAGCCTTTAATTTTCTCAATCTGCTTTTGGTTCTGGTCATCAAGAATTTCAAAGCCCAATGAATTCAATCTGTCAGCCAGTTGTTGTAATTGTTTTGCTGTTGGCTCTTTTCGTAATTCAACCTCTCCCAGATTCATCCGGATTGTTTTCAGGTTCAGTTTTTCAAGCTCCTGACTAACAGCCGTTACACAGCGGTTGCAAACCATGTTCTTTATAAATAATACCATAAGTGTTTATACGTATAAAATGAGTTTAATTATAGGTATGTACCGGTTGCAATATCGCTATTTTAAGCTAAGCTACGGCTCTATTTTGCAAGGTTGTTGAATTTTAGACCCTGATTTTCACCAGTAATACGTAACAAAAGCCAGTTTAGCCATAATCGGTATAAAAATTGAGACTCAATAATTTATATACACATCCAATTGAGCCATGATAAGAGCAACATCAAATGACAAAGAGTTGGTAGCTGAAATTTTAATCCGGTCTTTTGTTGACAACAAGAGCATCAATTACATAATTAAACAAGATGAAAAAAGAGAGCAACATTTGAAACACCTGATGGAATATTCATTTGATATCTGCAATTTATTTGGTGATGTTTTTCTATCTGATGATAAAAATGGGTGTGCTTTGATTGTAATGCCTGATAGAAAAAAGACCACACTAAAATCAATTTTACTCGATTTAAAAATGGCTCTTTCTGTTATAGGGCTTTCAAATATTAATAAAGCCATCAGCCGGGAATCTGCCATCAAAAAAATACACCCAAGTGTCCCAATTTATTATTTATGGTTTATAGGGGTAGAGCCATCCCAGCAAGGTAATGGCGTTGGCAGCAAGTTACTCAATGAAATTATTCAAAAAGGTCTTTCAGAAAACAGAACAATTTGCCTCGAAACTTCTACCCTTAAAAATATTCCCTGGTATGAAAAGCATGGTTTCAAAACATACCGGGAATTAGATTTTGGATATAAGCTGTATTGCATGAAAAGGCCTTAACTAAAATACAAGGTTATGCTTTTGCCGGGTACCCAAATGCATATTATAACGTTTCTGTTCATTTGCGTAGAAACAGTTATTCTTTTATACCTTGTCATTTACCGGATGGCCCGGCCAGATGATAAATCAACATTCCTTAATATCATTCTGATTTTATTATTAATCCTCTATAATGTTACCGGTGGCTTTCTGCCAGACCCTAATATTCCCGGTTCGTTTTATGTACAGTTATCAATTGCTTATGCCACAGGATTTATTACTCCCTGTTATTTCCCATACTATGTCTTTAACGCTTTTTCGCTACAAAAAATGAGGTTTCATGCCTACAAAGGTGTCATACTTTTCCTTGTAATTCCTTACCTGATTTTTGTTTTACTTTTTGTTACTTCGGGCAACCTGGATGTGGCAAAAAATCTGCTCATCATTCCTGTACTTTATGCAATCTGGGTAATTATTACATTAACAGGTGCTGTAAAATTCAAGTATCAAAACAACTTTAAAACAAAGGCCGCAAAAGAAGAGGTGGCTGTTCTTTTCCTAAGCCTTACGCCATGGGTTGGGTTACCAGTAATTGATTATTTTAATTTTGGACAGGCAGTTGAAGCAACCACTACCAATACAGGATTTCTATTGCTGCTTGCCCTGCAGCTAAAGCAGCATATTATGCAGGTAAAAGCGGAGCATCAGCGGCTGATTGATTCTGAGGACCAATTGCTGAAATGGAATGAGCAACTACAAGAAGAGGTGAGAAAAAGAACACAGGAACTGGAAAATTTAACCCGGGAAGAACGGCTTGCAAAAAATTGCAAACTATACAGCTTTACAACCCGTGAAATTGAAATCGTTATATTGGTGTACAAGGGCTATTCACATAAGCAAATAGCCGAGATGCTGTTTATAGCAGAAAGAACGGTGGCCAAGCATGTGCAGAATATCTTTGAAAAGGCACAGGTGTCTAATCGTTTGGAACTCAGCAGGAAAATGGATGTAGTATGAAATGCGTATAAAGTATTTACAGTCTTAAATAGTCATTTTTAAGCATCCAAATAGTAAAATATGCGTACATAAAAGGGTGTGTAATTTGATAATTGGTAGGTGTGAACCAAACCAATTACTATGTCAAAAAGTGTGAAAGGTCTTGCAGAAAATGAAACAATCAATTCCT
>JBASZP010000458.1:0-2786 GCA_049660965.1 Daejeonella sp.
GTCTATTATTGTGGACAGGAATTACCCAAAAAGTTTTATGTAGCAGGACTTGATAAAGAAAGTTCCTGGCGAGAATTTACCCTTATCTAATGGATAGCGAGCTTAGAAACTTCAAGCGAAAAGTTACCACTATACCTAAAGTGAAAGCTTTAGCGTGGATTTTTGTTTTTGTTTTTAAGTTAAGCTTACATTTTGCAAAAAAAAAGCTCTTTAAAAAGTCCAAAGTTGAATTTAATAATCCTGCTGAATCGGCAATATATCAGAATTCCATAATTCAAAATTTAGGTTTCTTGACGAATGCCGAATATTTAAATGACACTCACTTTAATATTCAGCAAAGTTTTAACACTCCACCCAATTGGAAGCACCTATTTAACGATGAGCAAGATTTGCATCTACTTCATCGAATGAGGGATTTGCCTTTTGCTTCATGGAGAGAAAATAATTTTGATTTTTTCTATATCCTGATTGAGGATTGGGTTAGCAAAAATCCGGTTGGATCATTGCCGGGTTGGCATCCCTATACCTTAAGTGAAAGACTTACCTCGTTGTGCTTTACATTAAATTTTATATCGGATAAAGCAGACAAAAAGGTTGAGCAATTATTTAAAACAACCATCGCTGAACAGGCCAGTTTCCTTCGGAATAATTTTGAATTTTGGCTTGGGCATCATAATCATCTCATTAACAATGCACGTGCTTTGCTCATAGCCTCTGTGTTGCTCCCTGAATTACCACAAGCTCCAGAATGGAGAAAGTTTGCGATCAAAATATTTAAGCAGGAATGGCCTTACCAGATTTTTACTGATGGAGTTCATGCAGAGCAATCTGTAACGTATCATTTCTTGCTAACCCGTACTTTATGGGAGATGAAGTATTTGATGGAGCAGGTAAATGAACATTTTCCATTTGGTGATGACTTGAGTAGAATGATTGAATACGCTCAGATCATTGCAAGGCCAGATGGGACGATTCCGTTTCTAGGGCATCTCACTCCCGACTGGCACTGGACAGAATTGGTTGGGTTGTTACCTGTTTGGGGCTATGATTGTGTTTCAGTTTCTAATCTAGGTAAGCTCTACAGAAGTCACACCAACGGTAATCTTAAAGCTAACAACCAGAAAGGAGTTTTTCTTTTTTTGGACGCTGGACAAGGAGTGTTGCGGACAGAAAAGATACATGCGGTATTGAGTTGTGATACCAGGGGCGAAGTTGCTATTCATGGCGATCAGAATTTGTTGGGCCTGGATATTTGGTATGCAGGAACTCACCTTATTCGTGATACTGGTCTTGCTTCTTATAATCTTGATGCAAAGCGTGAATGGTATAGCAGTTGGAGGGGGCAAAGCACTTTTTGTATTGATGATTTTGAACCGTCAGTGAGTAATTGGAGAAAAAAACAGCTACCGAAGTCATATTATTCAGTAAAGTCAATCCTAAAGGGTAATAAAGAGAACATGGAAATATCCACTAGCCATACTGGTTATAGTAGGTTGGTAGATCCAGTCGAGGTAGAGCGTAGGGTAGAAGTGAAAAGTGAAGATGAGCTCTTGATTAGGGACTTCTTTCGATGCCAGCAACAACATACTTACATAGCTCATTTCCACTTTGGTAATCATGCAGTGGAAAGGGTTTCTGAAAAATGTATCCGGATAAGAGATTTGGCTAATGGTAATAATTTTCTAGTTTGCTGGATTAGTGACCTTGCGTTTAGGTTGGAAGAAAATCCGTATGCAATTGCTTACGGGGACGAAAAAACAGGAACAACGGGTGTTTTCAAAATTAGTTTTGTGGGAAATACCAAAGTAGAATATGTGATAAAGTGTTTGCAGTAAATGAGTACTCTGTCAATATAGATATAATCAAATCAAATAAGTGGAACCGTATAATGAATACGTACTAATTTAAGTTCAGCAGAATTCAATAAATAGTTATGAATAGATTATTGAAAGTCTTAATTCCATTTGTTGCTGGGGTTGTTATAGGAGCGATTGTGATTGTGTTTAACCTTTTTCCTTATTCTTTCTATAACTCGATTAAAGAAACCAGACGCAAAGAGAGTGTCAATTATATAGAGGAATACTATTACAGCTCAAAAAAAGTCCTTGATCATGATATTAAAATTGATTCTGTGTCATCTCGGGCTTTTCGGCTTGCATTAGGTTTTCCTTTACTAGATGAAAGCGTTGGTTATGTAAAATTAGATTCAACACAGGTGTTTAGTGATTCTGTATATTACAATTCAGGAGAATTAATACTATCTGATAACTTTAGATACCGCGTAATTCGAGCGTCTCGCAACTACGAAGCCAAATTACCTATTATTATTATTATGCATGGTAGGGGTTCATCTGCTGATAAAATTTTGGGACTGGAAAATGAAGATTATGCAAGAGGGGTAGGTTACGAATTTGCAAGTAACAACTACGAGGTTTGGGTTATAGGCGTTAACCCAAGTGGCAGTAATGAAACTTTTGCCAAAGAACTTTATAGTAAGGGTATTAGTAGCGTAGGTATTGATTTGTATGCTATTGAGTGTTTATTAAGAAAACTTAAAGATAGTTCTCGATACACTGGTGTTTATGGTATTAGCTATGGTGGTTATTTGGCTGAGCTAACATCAACATTAACCGTTAAACCAGATTTTATAGTTTCATCGGGTGGTGGTTTTAGAGGTAATTTTGATGGCTTTAGTCCTATTGGTGGATATTTTTATAAGTACCCTCCTGTGCTAGGTCTTTTCTATAATTCAAATCTATACATACGGTTTATGAAAGATATTCCCC
>JBASZP010000459.1:0-5256 GCA_049660965.1 Daejeonella sp.
CCTCTCGACATGCTTTTTTGTTGAATGATTTATGTTGATTTAGTAAACAACTTTCACATTAACAGCGTTAAGGCCTTTTTTGCCACGCTCTACTTCGTACTGAACTTTGTCGTTTTCACGAACTTGATCAATTAAACCTGATGAGTGAACAAAGATGTCTTCTTCACCTGATTCTGCGGGTACGATAAACCCGAATCCTTTAGTTTCATTAAAAAACTTTACTGTACCTTCTTTTTGCATTGTATTGATATTAATATAAAATAATTGATGCAAGGTACATAAAATTGGTTATAAACAAAATAATTTTGTTTATTTTAAAATTCAGTATTCAAAAACATAATTGAATAGGTTGCTTTTTATGATTTAAACAGTCTATTTATACTACCTAATTAAATCTAAAAAATGAAATTGGCTCCATTCCCAAAAACATGCTTCCTAACCCTATGGTAGAAATCATCAAAAAAATTACAAATTTTAAATGTCTTATAATTAATATTATGTTAAATTGATATCTAATTAATATCCACTTCTACACTTTTAAAGAAAAAGACGAATATTAATTTTTGATGAAAAAATAAATGTGCTATCAATATGCCAATATAAATTTGATATTGATGAATTATAAAATATCAAAGGATTAATTGAGAAAATTGATAATTTCCTGAAGATACTTGTTATCAATATCATCAAATTGGTTAAGTTCAGAACTATCAACATCTAAAACTGCAGTTACCTGTGTATTTATAATAATTGGAACTACAATTTCTGATCTGGATAATGAACTACACGCAATATGGCCGGGAAAAGCATCAACATCCGGAATAATTAAGGTTTGCTTCTGTATCCATGCGGAGCCACAAACTCCCCTTCCCTTCGCTATCCGTGTACAGGCAACAGGTCCCTGAAAAGGGCCTAAAACAAGTTCATTATCTTTAACCAGGTAAAATCCTACCCAAAAAAAGTTAAACTGCTCTTTTAATGCAGCACAAACATTTGCCATATTAGCAATTTGATCTGTTTCGACTTCTAATAGAGCTTTTATTTGAGGTATTAAGGATTGATATTTCTCTTCCTTACCTGCATGTATAATCTTTAATTCTTCGGCCATGCAACAAAATTAGTAATGCAATTAGAATAGAAAGAGAGTTTATGTGGATTTATATCTAACTAAAGAATAAATTTGCCTCTGTAATTTTCAATTTCTTAAAAAAGAGTCCTTAATATCCTTTAATGATTGTTTCATTAACTTTAGTTCGTTACCGACGTTTATTTATACCATTTGCTTTAATGGCTATGGCATTACACCGTTTACCTCTTTTTTTTACAAAAAAATGCTCATTTTGGAAACTCCTTGGCTGCGGAAAAAACGGCACTTTTGATTTAAAACCAGATTGGCAGCAATGGGGGTTAATGGCTGTTTGGGATAAACAGGATGAATTTAACGAATTCTATAATTCATCTTTTATATCCAAATGGTGGAAATTATTTAGTTATGAAAAATATACAATTTTATGCGAACCATTGGCAAGTCATGGGCAATGGAGCGGTAAAGAACCTTTTGGAAAACCCGAGGGGAATAAAAATTATACAGGTATTGTTGCGGTTTTAACCCGTGCAACTATTCGTTTAAATAAATTAAAACCCTTTTGGACAAATGTGGCTCCTGTTGCAAATGCGATGAATACTGCCCCGGGTTATATTACTTCGGTTGGTATTGGCGAAGCGCCTTATTTTTTACAGGCGACTTTTTCTGTTTGGCATAATATAGAAAGTGTAAAAGCATTTGCTTACTATTCTGCTGAACACAGTGAAGTAATTCGGAAAACCAGGGAAGGTAATTGGTATAGCGAAGAGTTATTTGCCCGATTTCGTCCAATTGCAACTATAGGAACCTTAAATGGAAAAAACCCTTTAGAGGGAATTATTTAAGTTTACAATTGATACTTTAAAAATTAGCCAATCAATCATAATGAACCATGAGAGTTATCGCAGAACTACCGCACCCCGATTGTAAGATCACTATATTTTCTATGAATCAAAAGTTTATAATTAAAATAGAAAAAGGCTCTTTTGAACAAAGTTATAAACTGTCAGAATTAGATATTATTGAAGGTGTAGACGGAGTATTTAAAATTTTAGATAATGAATTTATAAGCACCGTTGTAGCTCGTTTTAGCAAAATGCGGGATGATTTCAATTCAGCATATAATCGTTACGAATCTAAATAATTTGATTAAGTAACTACTATAAATTATTGACTAACACAATTATTGTATTTAAAACAAAATTTAATTCTGTAAAAATGCGCTTAAATACTTCTTGTATTATCTTAAATATGGTGTATCAATAGACATAAATTATATTTACTTGTTCTTTTTCAGTGTTTTATGATAAATAACAAAATAATATACTGATTAGTAAAGCACCAAATTAGTGAGCAGTTTTCCTAATTACATTGATTTAGCATTAGATTTACAGACAACAAAAAAAATGTTATTTTTGCAGTATGATTAAACAATTAATATCCCCAAGATTTATCACTTTAAGTATCATTATAATATTAGCAGCACTAACCAGGGCTTTACCCCTATTTATACCCCACATTTGGAACTTTACCGCTGTTGGGGCTTTGGCAATTTTTTCCGGAGCTCAGTTTAGAGATAATAGACTGGCTCTCATTATGCCATTGGCGGCAATGGGTTTATCTGATCTTTTTTTAGGAAACGGATTTAGCTTAGTGGTTTATACCGGATTTCTTTTAATGGTTATTTGCGGTATATTGATCAGAAATAATAAATCAATAGCAAATGTTGTTCTGGCTTCAGTTTCTGCAGCGGTTGTCTTTTATTTGTTTACCAACTTTGCTTTTTTCTATCCGGCAACAACTTATCCGCGTAATTTAGCGGGTATAACTACTTCATATATTATGGCATTCCCCTTTTTAAATAATATGATTATTGGTAACCTGGTTTATGGCTCCGCTTTATTCGGGTTATTTTATATTTTAAAAAACCGTTATCCTGTATTGGCAGATTAAATTCTATAATAAATAGTTTGTATTATCCCCTTAACTCATTTAAACTTTCCTCCAAAACCTTAATCTTAGCTTCTGCATCTGCTTTTTTGTTACGCTCGTTTTCTATTATATCTGCTTTAGCATTTTGTACAAAGCGTTCATTTAAGAGTTTAGCGTTAACGGATTTTAAAAAACCATGTAAATAGTCTATTTCCTTTGTTAAACGCTTACGTTCTGCATCAGTATCCACATTTTCAGTGAGAGGAATAAAGAACTCGTCAATGCTGACCATAAATGATACAGCACCAGTTATTTTATCTTTAGTTAGCACAGGCAGATCTGTATTAGCCAGTTTAATAATTAAGTTAAAATAAGGATAATAATCAATAGATGGATTGGCTTTTATATATAAAGGCAATTTCTCTTTCGGCGAGATCTGCCTCACATTCCTCATATTTCTTATTTCTGAGATAACTTGTTTAACTACTTCAAATTCTTTTAATACAGATGATAAGCCGGATACACTTTTTGGATAGTTAGCAACTATACAACAATCCAGTTCTCCCCTTTCAGCGAAGATTTCTTTATCATGATAAAGATCTTCGGATATAAAAGGCATAAAAGGATGTATAATTCTCAAGAGGTGCTCAAAAAAGTTGATTGTTACTTTATATGTTTCTCCATTAATAGGCTGTTGATAGGCTGGTTTTATCATTTCTAAATACCAGGAACAGAAATCATCCCAAACCAATTTATAGATGGTCATTAATGCATCAGATAATCTATAGTGCTTAAAATGATCTTCTATCTGAATCAAGGCTTCATTAATCCTGGCAGCAAACCAATGTTTGGCAAAAAGATCAGAAGAATAATCACTATAATAAGGAGTTGTTTCCCACCCTTTTATGAGGCGTGATGCATTCCATATTTTATTGGCAAAATTCCTTCCCTGCTCACAATAGCTTTCATCAAACATCAGGTCGTTGCCAGCCGGAGAGCATAAAAGCATACCTACTCTAACGCCATCTGCACCATATTTCTCAATCAGGTCAATCGGGTCGGGCGAATTACCCAGTGATTTAGACATTTTACGGCCCAATTTATCGCGTACAATCCCGGTTAAATACACGTTTTTAAAAGGCTCTTTATCACGGAATTCATGTCCAGCCATAATCATACGGGCTACCCAAAAGAATAGTATTTCGGGAGCTGTAACCAGGTCATTGGTTGGATAGTAATAATTAATATCAGCATTATCAGGATCTTTAAAGCCATCAAATACGGAGATCGGCCAAAGCCAGGATGAAAACCAGGTATCTAATACATCATCATCCTGCCGGATACTCTCAATGTTGAATTCCAAGCTTTGAATTTTGAATTGCTCAATTGCTTCTTCCTTAGTTTTTGCAACAACCCAGTCACCCTTTTCATTATACCAGGCCGGGATACGCTGTCCCCACCATAATTGACGACTAATACACCAGTCCTTTACATTTTCCATCCAATGGCGGTAGGTATTGGTAAATTTATCGGGTATTAAGTTTACTTCCCTATTTAAAACAGAATCCAAGGCTGGTTTAGCCATTTCATCCATTTTACAAAACCATTGCATGGATAGTTTAGGCTCTATCGCGGCATCTGTACGTTCAGAAAATCCAATTTGCGATTTGTAATCTTCCACTTTCTCTAAATGCCCGGCTTCTTCAAGTAAAACAGCTATCTTCTTACGGGCTGCAAAACGATCCTCTCCTATTAGAATTTGTGCTGATTGATTTAAGGTACCATCATCATTTAAAATATCAATTACCTTTAGATTATGTTTTTGGCCTAACGAATAATCATTCAGATCATGTGCGGGTGTTACTTTTAAACATCCGGTACCAAATTCCATATCCACATATTCATCCTCAATAATTGGGATTTCGCGGTTAATTAAGGGTACAAATACTGTTTTTCCTTTTAAATGACGGAAACGCTCGTCCTTAGGGTTAATACAAATGGCGGTATCGGCCATAATGGTTTCCGGACGGGTGGTTGCTATGGTTAGGTATTGAGTATTGAGTATTGAGTATTGAGATGGATTTTCACCAACATCAGCTACTATATACTTAATATAATATAACTTTTGATTGACTTCTTTGCGGATCACTTCCTCATCGGAAACCGCGGTTTTACCTTTCGGATCCCAGTTTACCATACGTATTCCGCGATAAATACGGCCTTTTTTGTAGAGGTAAATA
>JBASZP010000460.1:0-2953 GCA_049660965.1 Daejeonella sp.
AGCAGAATAAACAATGAGCTTTTGTATCTTTAATTAGCAGCGGCACCAGGCAGACGGAACACAGAATGCCGCCACATCGCCAATGCCTGAACGTTAGCGGTCAGGCTATAACATACAGCAACACAAACAAAAAAGTTATGATAACAATAGCTATAATAAGTATCTTGATAATATATTTTATCTTCTTTCATAATTATGGCCATAAAGATTTTAAATACATATCAAGTCAATTAATTAATGACGAAACAAAGGATATAGGTAAGCGAATAACTGTAAATATTCCTGCAATTGATGGCAGTATAATAGAAGGCTGGTTGTATATTCCTGAAGTTGAGAATTGTCCTATTGTAGTTCTTGCCCCTGGACTTACTAGTACAAAGGAGTGTTTTCTTGAAATTTATGCTTGGTCTTTTGTATCAAAGGGAATAGCTGCATTAACAATAGATTTTCGAACTTTTGGTGGTTCAGAAGGTACGCCAAGACACTGGGTAAGTCCTAAAAGACAAGTTGAAGACTATTTATCAACCATTTCTTTTATAACCAACCATTTGTGTAAAACTAATAGTATAAATCCTAATAAAATTGCTATTTGGGGTTCAAGCTTTTCAGGTGGCGTTGCAGTTAAATTAGCTGCCGTTTTTCCAGACAAGGTAAAAGCAGTAATAGCTCAAGTGCCGTATTTAAAGAATAGTAAAGAAACAGAACCTAAAGGGCTAACTATGTTGCGGTTTATTTGCTTAACTCTAATAGACACTATTCGTTCATTTGTAAGTGAAAAAACAAAAATAAAATTATCTCCTGTATATGTTACTGCATTTGCTAAAACAAATGAATTTGCATTCTCAAAAACAGATGAAAATCCATCAAGAGATCATAAAAAATTTAAAAACATTCAATCTCCTTTTTGGAAAGAAGTTATGAGACCATTAAGAGGAGGTTGGGAAAACAAAATGCTTGCTAGAGTATTTATTGAAATGGGGGAATATGAACCAATGAAATTTGTAGACAAAATCACTCAGCCCATCTATCTAATTTCTGCAAGTGATGACAAAGAAATATTACCTGAATTTATTGATGAAGCTTATGAAAGTATAAACCACAAAAATAAAAAAATAACTAAAATTAAAGGAGGACATTACGATGTATATATTGGAGACATTGCAAATAAAAATGCAGAAAGTCAGGCTATATTTTTAAAGAATGTTTTTGATAATTTACAAAAAAATGAAACAAACGATATAAGCCCGAACCGCTAACAAGGTATTTGCAAAAGCACGGCAGAAGGAAGTTATTGAACATTTGTGCTACTTTCAACTTTTGTGCGTATATTCAGCTGTTGGTTTTCAAAGCCGTGCCTTCGCAAATACCCAAACCGTTATGCGTCACCCTATTTCGGCAGTACGTTCTTTATTCGGCTGACAGACAAAAGCTCAACAACCCACCGCACATTTTAGCACATTTGCAAGGCACACAAACCTTGACACAAAGCCAACCTTGCAAAAGAGCTAAAATTTTGCCGACACATAGTAACATTCAACGATTAATCAACATTTGACATTAAAAGCCAGACATTTACTAAATTTGTTGGCATGACAAAGGATATAGACATAAAACCCCTTACAAATGAATTACCCAGCCACTTTGCTGACAGGGTTGGACAGGTTTATGCTAAATCCGTAACGACACAGCATAAGAAAGACAACGGACAGTTTTTTACTCCGACTCAAATTGCCCATTTCATGGCAGGTCTTGCTAAGCAGACACAGGACAAACTTAAAATACTTGACCCAGGTTGTGGGACTGCTATACTTTCAGCGTCTCTCATTGAGACACTTGCAAAACGAAATAACAGCTTAAAAGAAATTGAACTTGTTGTTTATGAAACGGACAAAGATATTTTACCCTATACACAGGCGACACTAGATTATTTGAGTAAATGGTTGAAAAAAAATAAAATAAAATTCAAAGCAAGTCTTGACACAAACGATTTTGTCATTGAAAACAAAGACTGTTTTGAGCAATCAGCAACCCTTTTCTTTGAACCAAAAAATGCCATTTACGATATTGTAATTTCAAACCCACCCTACTTTAAAATTTCAAAAGAAGATAAAAGAGCAACCGTTGCAAAATCTATTGTTTGGGGACAACCAAACATTTATTCAATTTTCATGATGGTGGCAGCAAAACTCTTAAAAAATGATGGCGAACTAATTTTCATAACACCGAGAAGTTTTGCTTCTGGTAATTACTTCAGGGCTTTCCGTGAAGCCTTCTTTCAAGAAATAGAACTTGAACAAATCCATTTGTTCGGCTCTAGAACTGATACTTTTGACAGAGATGATGTTTTGCAAGAAACTTTAATAATCAAAGGGAAGAAACAGAGGTTAAATGGTCATCTTCCTTCAATTGTTGTTACTCATTCCCATGGAGTGAGAGATATTGAAAACTTTACTCAAAAGATTTACAAGACATCCGAGTTAATTGACTTTAATTCAAAAGAAAAAATTTTACACCTTCCAACCAATGAAACAGAGGATAAAGTAATCAAACTCTTTAAGTCATGGTCAGGAAGTCTAAATCAATACGATATTCAAATATCAACAGGCCCAGTAGTTTCTTTCAGGGCAACGCAATACTTGCATGAACAATACTCTAACGGGACAATATTTTTAGTTCCGTTGTATCAACTAATCAATACTGCTAAAATGCAATTTGATTGGCCGGTTACAAAAAAGAATAAGCCACAATACATTGAATTATGTGAAGAAACTAAATCGCTTTTGCTTCCGAATAAAAATTATGTTTTCCTTCGTCGGTTTAGTGCAAAAGACGATAAAAGTAGGTTGGTTGCAACACCTTACTTTATTGATATAACACAAGCTGAATATATCGGCATTGAAAATCATCTTAATTACATTTACAGACCTAAAGGGCATCTTGAAAGAAATGAAAT
>JBASZP010000461.1:0-1685 GCA_049660965.1 Daejeonella sp.
GAAAATGCCGATATTGAAAAAGCAGGATTAATTATATCACATCAGCTTCCATCCGTAACAAATTCCGCTCAAACTGTTTTTCAGCGTATTGCCACAAAACCAGTCTTGTTTATTTTGGGCGCTCAAAGTAATACTTCAGTATTTTCTTCTTCGCAAAATGTGTTGAGAGTTAATTCATCCGGTGCAATTCAGGAGGCCATTGCTCAAATAAAACCAGATTTCTATTCTTTTAATTTGACGGAAGAAACCAAATTAAAGATCCACAATTTTGCACCCCTGCTTACTCCTTTTGGCAATTATGGAATGAAGGGAACCAATTCGGTTCTGTTGGAACAGCAAATTGGGAAAGTTCCAACTCCGATGCCATTACTGGTTTTTGGTGACGAGGGCGAACGAAAGATCGGAATATTGGCAGGTGAGGGAATTTGGCGCTGGCGTTTGGAAGAATTTCAGGAGAACTCAAATCATACTGCTGTTGATGAGTTGATCAGTAAAACGGTTCAGTTTTTATCAAGTCGTGATGATAAGCGTAAATTCAAGGCTTATGTCGCTAAAAACGCTTTTGATGAAAGTGAGCGGATTATTTTAAACGCAGAATTGTATAATGATTCCTACGAACTGGTAAATACACCGGATGTAAACATTTCTCTTAAAAATAAATCAGGCAAAACTTATTCTTACCTCTTTTCAAAATCGGGTAATGCCTATACTTTAGATGCCGGAATTTTGCCGGGCGGCGAATACTCATTTGATG
Source organism: Daejeonella sp. (assembly GCA_049660965.1). Taxonomy (GTDB): domain Bacteria; phylum Bacteroidota; class Bacteroidia; order Sphingobacteriales; family Sphingobacteriaceae; genus Daejeonella. Next base: position 755 of record JBASZP010000461.1, read on the forward strand.
CAAGAACCCGCTTAGGGAATAAAACTTACACGGCAAATGGGTATTTTGTAATTACAGAACAACAATCAGAACTTCAGCAAACCACGGCCAATCATCAATTATTATATGCAATAGCAAAACAGAATAACGGTCAAATGATTTTTCCAAACCAGCTAAACAGCCTGCCTGAATTGATTAAAGCAAATGAAAACATTAAAACTGTTTTTTATGAAGACCGTAAATATGAAGAAATCATTAATTTTAAACTGCTTTTCTTTGTTATTGCAGGTTTATTGTCTTTAGAATGGTTTTCGCGAAAGCGGAATGGAGAGATTTAAAAGAGAGAATTTTTCTGCTTTTTAGGTTCTTCTTTAACAATTACAAAAACATCTTCATTATCTTTTTTCATCAGGTATTTTTCCCGGGCAAATTTTTCAAGTGTTTTCGGGTTGGTGGTTAATTCTTTCAAATCGGTTATTGCTTTTGCTGTTTCTAAGGTGTAAAACTCCTTTTCGGCCTTTAACTTAGTTAATTGGCTATGATATTCATATTGCGACATGAAATCATTGCGGTCAAAAAACAGCATCCAAACCAAAAATGAAGCGCTTGCCAAAAAATATTTATTACTTAACAGACTAAATAGGCGTTTCATAAAACAAATATAAACTAAAAATATCCAAAGAAGCCCCCTCTAAATCTCCCCCGATTGGGGAGACTTTGTCTCGTGGTAAAAAAGTCCTCCCTTCTGGGGAGGATTTAGGTGGGGCTAGGGCTTTTTATTTTAAGAATTTAAAATCTTTTCCAATAAACTGTGCATTGCTTCCTAATTCTTCTTCTATACGTAATAACTGGTTGTATTTTGCTATCCTGTCTGAACGTGATGCAGAGCCGGTTTTAATTTGGCCGCAGTTTAATGCAACAGCCAGATCGGCAATGGTATAATCTTCAGTTT
>JBASZP010000462.1:0-5087 GCA_049660965.1 Daejeonella sp.
GAACAGCCCTTCATCATAAGATGAGGGGCTGTTTTAGTTTCCGATTGTCTTCTGACTCTTTCCGAATCCCTTCTGACGCGATCCAAATGGGTTCTCAACGTTTCCAGGTGGGTTATCAATGCTTCCCAATGGGTTGGCAATGTATTTCATTACCTTCTAATATTAAAGCATTACTATCTGACAATAGCACATTGCCTTCTAACATTAAAGTATTGCTACCTGACAATAAAACAGTACTTTCTAACATTAAAACATTGCTATCTGACAATAAAGCATTGCCTTCTAACATTGAAGCATTGCTATCTGACAATAAAACATTACTTCCTAACATTAAAACATTGCTATCTGACAATACAACATTAACCTCTTGCATTAAAGCATTACTATTTAACAATATAACATTGACTTCTGCTAATAAAGCAGAGAGAGCTGGTTTCTCTTATTAGTTTTTGCTTAGTATAAAGCGGCTTAGTTCTTCAATGGGGTGTTTTAATATTTTGCCGACGCTTACTTCGTATTTTAAGCAAACTTCTTTCAGCACATCCTGAAAATGGAAAGCAATGGAGCCTACAAAATGGCAGGTATGGTTTTTATAATTGCTGTATGACATAATATCTGTTGTTACGAACTCTTCAAAACCCTGGCGGAGTAAATTTTGAATGAAAGGATGTTCTTTATGATTGCTCATAAATTTAGCGAACGAGGCGAGATAAGAATTTGGCGCCGGCTTTTGGTAAACTTCTTTAATGATAATTTCTTTGTTAATACCGTAAGTTTTATCAAATACTAATTGTAAATCATCCGGCATGGTTCCGTATAAAAAGGAGGTAATTAATTTGCGGCCAAAATAAGTTCCGGAACCTTCATCGCCCAAAATGTAACCTAAACCATGTTTGCCATTAGTAATTTTAACCCCGTCAAAATAAGTAATGTTAGAGCCTGTTCCTAAAATGCAGCTTAAACCCGCTGATGAACCGCATGTGGCGTAAACAGATCCTGTTAAGTCATTTTCCACACTAATAAAAGCATTTTTAAACACTTTACTGAGTGCATTGGATATCAGTTCTCTCCGGTCAGGGCTGGAACATCCGGAACCAAAGAAATATATTTCTTTTACCAGGTTTAAATAAGGTTGAATTTCAGAAGTGTTATGAAAAACCTTAATAATGTCTTTCTCTGAAACAAAAAAAGGATTGATCCCGCTTGTCCTGAACTCAATTTTACGGGCGCTGGTACTTAATACCCAGTCGGCTTTTGAAGAACCACTATCAGCGATCAGGATCATATTTAAATTCTAGAGAGTTTTTTGTAAACGACTGATTTTGCAGGGGCAATAATACTTTATTTTCCTGCTTTAAGGAAATGTGATGTAAGGAATAACCTGCTTTTATTGTTATTACTGAAGAGAGAGGGTGCCGACTAATTGTTTTAAAGATATTTCTGCAAGTTTTGCCTGGAATTGTGCTGTGGTATAGCGGGTATTTGCATCTATAAAATTGCGCTGTGCTTCCCGGAATTCTAAGGGTGCTACGCTTCCCAGCCTGAATTTCTCGAGGGTAATATTTAGATTTTGCTGGGCAACGCTTTCGTTTTGTTTCTCCAGGCGTACTAATTCTAAATTGGTTTGGTAGGTTTGAAATAATGTGGCTAATTGAGAGGAAATGTTGAGGGTGGTTTGTTCCAGCTGAAGTTTCCTGCTGTCTACTAAAATGGCTGCGTTCTTTTCATTCTTTGTTTGAAGAAATCCGTTAAAAATGTTTATTGAAGCGGTTAAACCATAATTAAAGCCTCTGTTGCTTGATTCTCTGGCAAAGCCTAACTGGGAGGTTGAATTATTAAAATTATACCCGGTATTCAAGGTTATTTCCGGATAGCGGCTTGCTTTTACCTGTTTTAGGTTTAATTCGGCAATTCGCTGGTTTATTAAAGCAGATTGCAGCACGGGGTTCTGTTGTTCTGAAGCAGTTTGTAAATCGGGCAGGCTTAGATCATTTTGAATAATGATGGTATCTTCTACAGTAAAATCGGTTAGAATATCGCGGGCTAAAAGCTCATTGAGCCTGACTTTTGTGTTGCGGTAAGTATCCCGCTGGCGTAAAAGGTTAGTGGTATCTGTGTTTAGATCTACCGAAGCGGCTAAAACTTCCAGTTTGGCGGCTTTTCCAATTTCATACCGGCTTTTAGAATTTCTTAAGCGAATCCTTGAGATATCGAGTGCGGTATTGAGGGCTTTAATTTGCTGTTGTTGTTGCACCAGGTCATAATAACTGGTAATTACGCCGGCAATGGTATTTTGTATAGCGAGTTTATAGGTTGTTTCGCCTAACTTTTGGAGTTCTTTTAATTGCTCATACCGGGCAAACATGGCAAATCCGTCAAATACCTGCCAGTTTAAAACGGGCCCATAGTTAATGGCTGAGTTTTTTGCACCATCCAGTTCCTGGGTTTGCCCGCTGGAGAGTGTTTGTTTAGTGTTTTGTATGGTATTATTGATACTGAAATTTCCGGTAATTACGGGCAGCATACCCGCATTGGCCCTGTTTACATTGTTTTTTGTAATGGCTACATCATTTGAGCTGAGTTTAATATCATAATTATTTTCAAGGGCAATTTGTACGGCCTGTTGCAGGGTCAGTTTTTCCTGAGCCATAGCGCCTGAAGTATCAGCAATTAATCCGAAAAGAGATAATAATAAAATGGTATTAAATTTCATTCTGTTGCAGTTATTTACAAAAAATTTCATTTATAAATGTTAAACTAATTCCAGCTCTTTTTTAGCAGGTTCTTCAAAAGCTTGTGGTTTTTCTTTATGTTCTTTTGACCACATAGAATAAATAGCGGGAATAACATACAGGGTAAGCATTAATGAAAATAAACTACCGCCAATGATCACTATCCCCATACCCATCCTGCTTTTTGCAGCGGCGCCCAGGGCTAAAGCAATAGGTAAAGCGCCTAATGCAATGGCTAAACTGGTCATTAGTATTGGGCGTAAACGATCGGCTGCTGCTTCACGGATTGCTTCATGAATGGGTTTGCCTTTTTCTTTTAACTGGTTTGCAAACTCAACGATTAGAATACCATTCTTAGTAACTAATCCGATAAGCATAATGGTTCCGATCTGGCTGAAAATATTCCAGGTTTGCCCGAATAGCCAGAGTGAAAGAAATGCTCCTGCAACAGCCATTGGAACGGTTAATATGATAATTAATGGGTCCCTGAAACTTTCAAATTGTGCGGCCAGAATTAAATAGACGAGTAATAAGGCGAGTCCGAAAGCGAAAAGGGTATTTGATGAACTTTCTTTAAAATCGCGGGATTCTCCGCCAAGATCTGTAGTAAAGCTATCATCCAATATTTTAGCGGAAACCCTGTCCATTACTTCAATACCATCGCCAATACTTTTACCCGGGGCTAAACCCGCGGAAACGGTAGCTGCCATAAAACGATTATTATGATAGAGTTGCGGTGGTGAACTGATCTCTTCTATTTTTACGAGATTATCTAATTGGATGAGCTCTCCTTTATTATTGCGTACAAAAGTTGAGGTAAGGTCTAACGGATCATCACGATCTGAACGGGAATACTGGCCAATCACCTGATACTGTTTTCCGTTCATATTGAAATAAGCGAAGCGTTGTCCGCTTAATGCAAATTGCAGGGTTTGGGCAACATCTAAAACAGAAACACCCAGGTTTTTGGCTTTCTCTCGGTCTATGGAAACGTTAATTTCAGGTTTATTAAATTTAAGATTGGCATCTGTTACGGTAAATGTGGGGTCTTTTGAAATCTCGTCCATAAAGAGAGGAAGTTTCTCCCTTAATTTTTCAAAATTCGGAGCCTGTATAATATAGTTTATTGGTAAACCTCCACGCCTGTTTACAGATATTGTTGGCTGTTGTATCACAAAGGTTTTAGCCTCTGTATAGCTTTTGGTAATTTTTGTTAGTTTCTCAGCTAGGTCACTTTGGGAGCGTTTACGTTCTCCGGGTTCTGTGAACCGGATACGCATAAAACCAGTATTTGCAGCTCCCGACCCGGAAAAGCCTGGAGAGGTAACGGTTAAGTTTATCCGCTTTTCAGGAATAGAGTCATCAACCATTTGAGATAGTTTCAATACAAAATTATCAGTATATTCATAGGATGACCCTTCGGGGGCGGTAATGCTAACATTGACGGCGCCGCGGTCATCATAAGGGGCTGTTTCTTTTTGTATAATTATCCAGAACAAAACAATTAACCCGATACAGCCTGCAATAATTGGATAGGCCAGCCATCTTTTTCTCATAAATTCATTTAATGATTCGGCATAGCCGCTTGTCATTTTTTCAAAGTAGGGTTCGGTCATGTTATAGAACCTGGATTTTTTCTTATCTTTTTTCATGAGATAAGCATTGAGCATGGGTGTGAGGGTAAGTGATACAAATGCTGAAATCAGAACAGCTGCGCCAATAACTACCCCGAACTCCCGAAAGAGTCTTCCTACAAAACCCTCTAAAAATATAACCGGCAAGAAAACTGCCGCGAGTGTAATGGATATGGAAATTACGGCGAAAAATATCTCATCGGCCCCTTTTATAGCGGCTTCTAATGGCGAATAACCTTCTTCTACTTTCTTGAAAATATTCTCAGTGACCACAATACCATCATCAACGACTAGACCTGTTGCTAAAACGATGGCTAAAAGTGTTAATACATTAATAGAAAATCCGAAAAGGTACATGATGAAAAATGTGGTGATGAGTGATACGGGTATATCTATTAATGGCCGGAATGCAATACTCCAGTCGCGGAAGAAGAGATAAATAATCAGGATCACTAATATGAGTGAGATCATGATGGTTTCTGCAACTTCGGTAACTGAACGTTGTACGAACAGGGTATTATCTAAAGCAATATTCAGTTTAAAATCTTTTGGAAGCTCTTTTTTTAATTGCTCATAACGTTTATAAAATTCTTTGGAAATATCCAGGTAGTTTGCTCCGGGTTGCGGAACAATGGCCAGGCCGATCATGGGTGTGCCGGATTGCCTTAACATGGTTTCTTCATTTTCCGGGCCTAAAACCGCGGTTCCAACATCGCGTAAA
>JBASZP010000463.1:0-10945 GCA_049660965.1 Daejeonella sp.
GATTTAACCCGGGGCGAACTGGGCACACGCGGCACAGCCGAAACACGGGATCAGGAAGCGGCGGAATCTTCAAAGATATTGGGTTTACAGGTCCGTGAGAATTTAGAGATGCGTGATGGTTTTTTTAAGAATGATGAAGAACATCAATTACAAATTATCCGGGCCATTAGAAAATATACCCCGCAAATTGTGCTTTGTAATGCTTTGCATGACCGCCACCCGGATCATGGCCGTTCGGGTGATTTAGTAAATGACAGTTTGTTTTTAGCCGGCTTACCCAAAATTGAAACAGAATTAGATGGTGTTTTACAAACTGCTTTCCGGCCTCCATTACTTTTACAATATATACAGGACAGGTATATTAAACCGGATATTTTAATAGATATTACCGACTACTGGGACAAGAAAATGGAATGTATCCATGCCTTTAAAACGCAGTTTTACAACCCGGATATTGACCAACAGGAAACGTATATTTCCTCCCCTGATTTTTTGAAAGTAATTGAAGCCCGTGCCCGTGAATTTGGCAAATACATTAATGCCACATACGCCGAAGGCTTTACCAGCAGAAAATTATTAGGTGTTAATGATCTTTTCCAGTTAAGATAAGTCCTTTAATTTAGTTCCACCCGTTTACCATCTACCCAGTAACAGGCTTTTTGGTTGCCTTCATAAACTGCTGTTCGGCATGTTCCGCAGGGCATGGCGAACTTACCGATAAATTTGGATTTTCAATCCACCCTAATTCATAGCCAGTTCCAGCAAGCCTTTTCTTGTTTCCGCTGTTCGTCATGTTTCCGGCGATTAAAAAATAATTGATATAGATATACAACAGCAAATGCTACCTTTCCCATAACTTTCAGAAGAAGCTAGCTGTTCTACAGTTTCCGCAGGGCATGGCGAACTTACAGATCATATTGGATTTTCAATCCACCTTAATTCATGGCCAATTCCAGCATTTCTTTTTAGTTTTTTTAGTAAAGCGGATTAAAAATCCTTTTTATCAGCTGAGTTCGACATGCCCCCTGCGGCGGAACATGTCAAACAGTTTTCATTTCCCGTAAGGCAAGTAAACAGGCTTTGATAGGTTCGCTTTGTTTTAAGTAGAAATGATCTATTTCTTGGGGCATATTTATCACATTCCACCACCCCAACCTGTTCCGCCATGTACACCTTTCCCGCTTTCATGAAAATGAGTGCCAGATCTGTCATGTCTTTGTGCATAGCCTGGTAAGGAATAAGCCACATTAAAATAATATTAATGGTTGGAGATTTACTGATGGTTGGTTTAGAAGGCAGCCGGGTAGTTTTTGCCCGGCTGCCGGAGTATGATGTAAAAATTAGCCCGTTATGGTAGCCATTACCGCATCGCTCCAGGGGCCGGTTTCGCCCCGGGTATTTTCCCAGCGAAGCCAGTAATACACCGCTTTACCGGCATCGGCAACATCAAACAGGCAAGTATAAGGACTTCTGGTATCAGTAGCTAAATAACTAAGTTCAGAAATATGCGCAACAGGGCTTCCTATCTTCATCCAGATCTGGCAGCCCCGTACGCCCGCCGGTTTGGCCAGGCTGCCGTCAAAATCAGTAAAAGAAACAGTATGCTGCAAACGCTGGTCAGTACTCACCTTTGCAACAGGTTTGCTCGAAGGCACAGGTGCATTCGTATAAGTAGTACTCCGTTCCGGCAAATTCAGGGTGTTGCGGTCTCCTATGGTCAGTGCACTTTCCGGAATATCCCTATATACGCTACGCAAGGTAGTTTGCAACTCCTCTTTAACCTTATCTTTACTTTTGGTAATAGTAGTAGTACGCGTATCCACATTTTTAGACAGCGGATAAATCGTGTTCCAGGTTTCCAGCTGGGTAAGCATATCCGCCTGGTTTTTTTCAGATACCAGCAAACGTACAGCATGAGTGATCAGGTAAGCTACTACGAGCTTGAAGTAAGTATCTAATACTCCTTCTGCATTTGGAAATGTTGAATTTTTAGACATAATCATTTGTTTTAAGTGTATATAGTTTATTATTATTTTCTTTTACCAGGTTTTTAGATCCGCCCTATAGTTACCTCAGCCCAACTGATTCAAATTCTAATTTCCAGGTTTCCTATTGCAATTTCCGGGGTCTAAATTCTAATTTCCGGGTTTCCTATTGCAATTTCCGGGTTCCAAATTCTAATTTCCGGGCTTCCTATTGCAATTTCCGGGGTCTAAATTCTAATTTCCAGACTTCATATTGCAATTGCTACGAGCCAAATTATAATTCGAAGGCCTGCCATTCAAATTTACAGGAGCTAAGATAAATAGCTTAATTTTTTAAAACAAGAGGTAATGATAAATTTTATGATAATTTGGTTAAGCGGTAAAGTTTGAAGAATAAAGGAGCAGAGAGTAATGATTTTTTTACCGGGCTTTTGGGAGAGGGTGCAGTATAATCAATTAAACTGTAAACTTTTAGGGCGAGACATTACCTTACATTCATAACGTAATAATTATTAACTTAAAGCAATTTATTAAAAGTACAGAATGCTTAAGCTGAAAAGTAAGATAACACCGCTTTTATTGCTAATCATACTGTTTATGATAGGCTTTACTTTAAAAGTAAATATTCAGGATGGTGACAGAGAAATCATTATCCCTGTTAAAGGCGCTTCTAAAAATGACTGGGATGCAAAAAGTTTCTGGCATTATCCCTGGGGAAAATCAATAACCCATAAAGGGATAGATATTTTTAAACCCCTTAATACACCTGTAATAAGCCCAACAGCTGGCATTATTATTCAAACTGGTTATAACATTAATGGCGGTAACTATATTTATTTGTTAGGATCAAAATCCAGAATATATTATTTCGCCCATCTTAACAAAAGTTTGGTTCATGATTATAGCTTAATAAAAAAAGAGCAGATTATAGGTCTGGTTGGTGATAGCGGAAACGCCAAAAATGCACCCTTCCATCTGCATTTTTCTATTTTCTCTATACTCCCTGTTTTTAAGTATTATGATAGTAAAGCTCCTTTAGGATGGAAAAAGATATTTTACCTAAATCCTGAAACTTATTTTTTACCTTAAAAAGATATGCTGAACTTCATATCCAAAAACCTGCTTCAATATAAAATTTATATTTTCCCTTTAGCCGGAATTATCCTTTCTTTAATAGTTGCCTCCAGGGCATTCTGTATAGGTTATTTCATCACACTGCTTTTCTTTATTCTACGCAACCGGAATTTTAAACTGTCTTTTGGCTTTTTAAGTTTTTCCTTTCTTAGTATCTTACTGCTTATTATACCCCTTATCTTTTATTTCAAAACAGCTTCTTCACAAGGCCGTTTACTTATCTACAAAATCAGTGGTAGAATATTTTCGGATCATTGGCTACATGGGATTGGTTTAGGGAAGTTTAAAACTACCTACCTATATTACCAGGCTGATTATTTTAGATCGGGAGATTATACTGTTAAGGAATTGTTACTGGCAGATAACACCTATTATGCTTTTAATGATTATTTCCAGTTTATCATAGAAACCGGGCTTATTGGAGTTGTATTGATTATCATCACTTTTCTTAGCTTCACGTACTTAATTATAAAAGCGAATAAAAATTCTAAATCCTTTATCCTCATACTGGCCTGCGGCCAGTTAATAGCTATTTTAACCGCTGCACTTTTTAATTATGTGCTTTGCAGTCTCTCTGTTCAACTGGCAATTATTATTTGTATATCAATAATTATGTTTTTCGCTTTAAAAATCAAATTCATCTATAAATGTATTACAATATCATTTATCACTATTATGTTGTTTATCTTAGCTTTGGGTATTCCTTACCGGTTTAACCCCGATTATTTTTATGCCTTACAGCAAATACCAAATATCAAAGAATTAGACCGGACGGGTTTTAAGCTCGAAGCCAGGCAAAAGTTAGCTTCTGTAGCCGGAGTATTACATGAAAACAGCGAATACCTGGAATTATATTCCCAACAGCAGGCAGCAGAAGGTGATCTGGAGAATGCCCTTAACACACTTAAAAAGCTCATTAAAAAATCCGTCAGTAATAATTTATATGTCAGATTGGGCAATATATATTCCCGTCTTGGGAAAAGCAGGAATGCAGAGCAGGCCTATTTAATGGCTGTATATATGGTTCCAAACCGGTTTCAAAGCAGGTACATTCTTTACCAATTTTACCGTGAAACCGGCCAATACCAAAAAGCCATTTCCTGTGCAAAATCTATCCTCGCTTTACCCGTAAAAATTCCGTCTGATGAAGTAGAACAGATAAAAAGCAGAGTAGCTAAGGACTTAACACATTCTTTTTAATAAAACTAAAAATAATTAGTAGAAATTAGTTAAAGTAAGTATATTTACCTATACACTTCCAAACCCCTATATTATGAAATTAAAAATACTGATAATCTCCGCCTTTGCACTGTTCCTTTTCTTTTTTTCATGCCGCAAAGATTTTAAATCCCAATTACAGCAGGATCAGTTAGACCCCTTTCTGGCCCTTGCAAAAGAAAATTACTACAGCGCTCTTGGCAAATCCTCCCTTTTGCAGTCCGATTCCGCTGCTGTAAAAGGCCGCGTATTACGCCCTAAATGGACAAGAGGATATGTTTCAAAAATCTCCGGCTATGAACTGGCCGAAATACCCGTGCTAAACAATAAAAAAGAAATTGCTGTATACAATTTCAGCAATAAGCCCCTATCCAAAGAAGACCAGCTAAATATACTTAATGCCTCCTTTCAGCGTCTGCTTATTTTCAGAAACAAAGCTGGCATCTTTAACCAGTGCCTGCTAAGCTATATACCCGACCTGGAATACCTTAAAAACCACCAATACGATGCCAGCGGTAATTACCTGAGTAAACTGCAAAAAGACTTTAGCGGGTACATCGAATACAGCGAGCTAAACGGCAAACGCTTGTTTGTGGTACGAATAGAGAAGGGAAAACGAACTAAAGCCTACCGCTTAGGAGCAACTACTGGTACCAAAGTAGAAAGCCAGTCAGGCTCTGGTACTAAAACTATGGGATTTGAATGTTTTGAGGTATGTACGCCGGTATATGTAACCTACTGCACGTATAGCGGAGATCCTGAAATAGAGTTTTGTGGAGACCCGCAATATGTAGGCGATAACTGTTACCCGTTCTGTGTATTTATTCCTGATGACCCACTTCCTCCTGGGGGAGGCGAACCCGGCGAAGGGCCGGGAGATGAAGGCGGCGGCGGGCCGGGTGAGCAGCCCGAGCCGGAAGAACCTGCAGAACCGGATCCTTGTCAACAAGCGAAAGCGCTTGGTAAGAATGAAGGGTTTAAAGATAAAATGAATGATTTAAAATCAAAAACAGGCTTACCCAATGAAGTTGGATATGAAATGAGAAAAGATGCAAATGGGAATATGACCTATAACCCGATAACAGGCCTGCCGGGAAAAGGTCAAATTGACTTTAATCCTGCCACACCAATTGATGGATATATCCATACCCATTATACCGGTTTATTACCTATATTTACCTTAGATGATGTTAAGGCTGCCTACCTGTTAGCAAATTCCGGTAAAGTTACTAATTGGGAAACATTTACTGCAGGGGTAGTCACAGATCAAGGAACAACCTATTTGTTTAAAATAGAAGATAATGTAGCTTTTGGAGTATTTGGCAATGCACATCTTGGTGACCAAACAAAATTAGATGCTTTATGGGGTATTTATAATGGTTTATATTATACTTATCATGACTTAATGGGTAAATCTCCAAATGAAGCTAATGAACTGGCCTTTTTAAAGACCCTGGAAGATGCAGGTATTAAAACTTTTAAAGGAGATATTACTAATTTTAATAGCTGGAATGCTATTAAAGAACAAAGTATGACTACTGTTAATGACCCTTGTAATTAAATTAAAAACGATGAAAACAATTAAAATTGTATTAACTTTTGTATGCCTGTTTGCTTTTAGCGCCGCATACTCTCAATCTCAACACAGGTATGTTGCTAATCCAAGCCTTGATAAATTTGTAGGAACCTGGGCAGCGCAGGGCGGGGAAGATTTTAAGATCATTTTGATAAAAGAAATAAGGCATAGTGTGCGGTATAATATTTCTGGTGATGGATTGTACGGCTATTATATTTATAATAAAGGTGATATTAAACTAAACAGTAAAAACTCGGCCAAACGGACCATTGATTTTGGAGGCAATGGAGGCAATTCTTCAAAAAACAAAAACAAACTCGGTTTCACTTTTTTGGATATCAGCAATGATAAATGGGGTAACGGAACTTTAGAGCTATTGCCGGGCAAAGAGGATGAAGCCTTATTAAACATATACCCCCGGGAAACGGTTATTGTAGGGAAAAGAACCAGCCCTCCCACATCTTTTTTAGTGCCTGTTAAGATAGTCATGAAAAAAGAGTATTAAAGCTTTAGAGTGCTTTGAAGTATGTACAGCCATGTATGTAACCTACTGCACGTATAGCGGCGATCCTGAAGTAGAGTTTTGTAGTGATCCGGTATATGTAGGCGATAACTGTTACCCGTTCTGTGTATTTATTCCGGATTACCCACTTCCTCCCGGGGGAGGCGAACCCGTTGAGCCTGGTGATAACCCGGGAAATGGCGGCGGCGAAGGAGGTGGTGAAGATAATCCAAGCTCTAATCCTCCTTATGACATTGAAAATGATTTAGATAATCCATGTTTAAAGAGTACTTTGGATAATCTGATCAATAACAAAGGTTTTAATAATAGGCTAAAATTTATTTTAAATGATGTTTTTGGAAAAAATCCTAATTTGGCTTTAAATTTTGATGAAATTTATACTCTTCCTGATAGCATTAACGGATTTTATGACCCTATAAATACTCAAGGGGGTGGATTGACAAGACTATTTGTATTAATAAATGGAAATACACTTCCAAATGCCTCTGTTGAATATATGACAGTTACCTATTTACATGAAACATTACATGCCTATCTTAGTCTCACTAATGAAACAGCACTTCTTGATCATGAAGATATTGCTACACAGTATCGAGGAGCAATAGCTGATGCCTTAGTGGAAATGTATGGTACAAATCCAACAACAGCAGATGCATTAGCTTGGCAAGGTTTATTTGGAACATCAGTATGGAGCACTTACCAATCTTCGCATCCGAATTTATCAAATCAGATTGGTAATACTAATACTAATCATCATAATGGTGTTCAGGGAACTGACTGTAATTAATTTATAATATGAAAAAGTTATTAATTATAATATTCTTAAATATATCTTTCTGTATTAATGCTAAAAGTCAGGATATTACAGAAAGCATTTTTTATAAGTCTTTTTATAAAAACTTTAAAGTCCCTGTAGAAATTGATTCTAAAAGTGGTAAAAACTATCTGTTCTCCTTAAAGTTAATCCTTAATAAAGAAGGTATTATAATAGATTATAAATTAAATAAAACTGTTGACCTTCTTTTAAAACAAAGAATTGAAGAAGCTTTTACTAAGATTGATAAAGACGGGCTAAAGCAGTTTGATTTTAAAAATAAAACGATAATCTTGCCTGTATTTATTTTATACACCACAGATATAAAAAGAACAATATTAAATAAATATGATGGTGTTTGGTCTTATGAAGATTCTTTTTGCAACAACCTCTTGCCACCTATAGTTATATTTTATTCGCATGGGAGGGGTGTAATTAATTAAGATTAAGCATGAAATGGTTATTTATTTATACTCTTTTACCTTTCCATTTATTAGGGCAGGTAAATACTAAAAGCGAAAATATCCTGAATTTTCCTTCCCTGTTAATCAATAACCTTTACTTAAACTATCCTGATATAGATACAGTATGTTTTAGTACTGTGGTTTTTGTAAAATTTAATATAACTAATAAGGGTAAAATTATTGCAGTTTCTGTTAATAAAGAAACACCAGCCTTTTTAAAAAAGGCTTTATTCACTTCTATAGAAAAATTGGATTACTCTTGGTATGATAAATCCAATCTAAAGAAAGATGATCTCTATCTTCTCCCTGTTTTGTTTTTGATAGAAGCCGGATGCGGTCCATCAGAAGGGGAAGTTAGTACAGATCTATCTAAAAAAAGTAAATCCAGGTATCTGGAGGAAAAGACATTTAATGTTTTTAGAAATATGATACAATTTAATGATCATCATTCCTCATTACTTAAATGCGTCTTATTGAATCCTGTTTATAAAATAGTAAGGTATGATCATGCAAGGCAAGAAAGATAATTTTTTAAATAAAATCATATGGTTTCCACGCTGGTTCAAACTTATAGCTCAGATAATAATAAATTAGAATCTGCTCATGAGCTACTCGGTCATATGTACCAGTATTTAAATAATCTGCCTTATGCCGAGGGCGATCCAACCTTTGAAAGCTGGGTTTCTTCCATTGAAACTGAAGCAAGAAAAAATTGGAAAATGATTAAAAAGTGGGAAAAAAGCAAACAAACCTGTCCTTAATATGAAAGCATTTATTATATTTTTATTAATCATAGTACCCTGTATAAGTTATAGCCAGGATGTTTCTATTATATCCAGCCCTTTAATTGTAAAATCCGAATATGATGTAAAAGAAAAAGAATTAATCATAACCTATACCAACCCAAGAGAAGAATTTGAAATAATTTGGGTAGGCGATTTTTATTCCGGTGCAGTTTTAACCTGGAATGATATTTCAGTAAGCTATCTGGCCAGCCCTATCGTTCAGGAATTTTATCTGGTTAATAAATCTTTAAAAATCAGTAAATTTACTAGCCGGTATTTCTTTCGAAGTAGTGAAAATACTGACGAATTAATGCTGTCTAATTATTTATATCTGGGTAAAAATGATAGCTTTAAAATTAAGATTAGTATTACAGATCAAAAATTAATTGACCAGATTAGAAGAAAGAAAGTAGAGGTTAGAGGTGTGGTTTCTGTAATTGACCTGATGGCAGTGACAAATTTTATACTTGCTAATAATAAATCAATGACAGAATTGAAAAAACTAGATGTTTATCGGGATGATTTTGAGGAAAGATATTTTAATGGTAATTATGAGATCAATTTAAATGATCAGCATTGGAAATTTGGCCGGCCGGAAGATAAAAACGCTTTTAAAACAGATTTACCATTAATTTTGCCTGAAACAGCAAGAAACACTATTGAAGGACTTATTAAAAATCCAAGCCCGCCTAAGAGTATGGTTTCTGAAAAATTCCCTCTGACAGATTATTGGTATAAATTCAGTACTAAGTTTATTTATACGAGTGAAATTAAAGTAAAATAGCCTTATACTTTCTGGCTTCGCCTGGGTGGTCTTGGTGAAACAAGTGGTTGGTATGCAAAATCTAATATAGAAAAAAATCATATTAAGAGTATTAACGATGCTCATAAAGCAGGTACTTCTGGTCAACAATGTCAATAAACTTTTAATTATATGAAACTTATTTCAATTCTATTCTTTTTATTAACAGCAACTGCTTCCCAGAATATTGATTTAAAAAGTAATCCACAGTTTCCGGAGTTTAAGAAATTTATGATGAGGAACTACCGTGTTAGTCAAACTCAAAGATCAGAATGTAAATTTGAATATGCCAGTATAGTTTTAGAAACAGATCAAAACAATATAATTACTGATTACCGGGTAACCAATGAAGTATCTGATGAGATGAAGAACAACTTTAATTTTATAAAAGGATACCAGTTTCCGAAATCGTATAAGATCAACAAACGATCTGTCTTATTCTTTTTAGCAATAAATAAGCAGGATGTTTGCTCCACCCTGTATGAATCAAGTCAAACTCCAGATTCAATTATAAAACAAATATTATTAGATATTAAAAGGCAATTGGAAAATAATTCTAGAACAATTGTAATTTATGATTTAGTGACCATAAAAGTATTTAAATCAAGTCACTAAAAATTGTCAATGAATCTTAACCATAACTAAACGAATATATTGCCTCAGCTATATTACATGAAGCAACTATATTACATGAAGCCTTGCACACATATTTTAGGTGTAGAAATAGTTTAGGGAAATTAGACCATACTTTAATACTCACATTATATATTAATCGGTACAAAACCAGCATGAAAGATATATTTCCAAATATAGATGATAATACTAATACTGCATTAGCCAGCGATGGTTTGCAAGATAGTCCGTCTTGGAATATGTTATCCCAAGAAGACAAAAGCAGGATAGCAAACACAAATAATATTCATCGTTTAGGACTAAAAGGAACCAAATGCAATTAAAATTTTTAGTGTGCTGTTACTTATTAATGTTTAGCACATACTTAAGCATAAGCCAGACAATTAACAATGTTAAATACAATGTCCCCATGGTTCTTTTAGAACGGTCATTTGTAAAGAATTTTAAAATTCCTTATGCTGTTCAAGAAAGCAATTATTCTGTTTATACATTATTAAAGATAGAAATTCTTAAAAAAGAAGGTATCGTATTAGAGTTTGCTGATAATGTAGATTCTTCAATGGTAACTCAATTAGATATAATAAGAAAGAAGCTGGATTTAACAGAGATAAAACAGTGGATTGATAAAGAGAATATTTATGATCAAACTATATTGATACCTATTAGTATTAAACTTCGAGATTTTCCAACTGTTCCTATTATGAATTTAAATAATTTGATGGTTTTTAAAAACTACCACATTGACAAACCTTTCATTTTAGGAAAACCGATTATGATTGAAACCTGGAAACTTCATTAATTTGAATTAGCAATATTTATGTAAAATTGTCCATAATGTCCTCCCTCTGGTTTAAGTGTTTCTTTAGGGCTCACTTAAATTTAAAAAAGGAAACAGAAGACGCGGCTACATCGAATACAGCGAAACCAGTGGAAAGCGCCTGTTTGTGGTACGGATAGTGAACGGAAAACGAACTAAATCCTACCGCTTAGGAGCAACTACCGGTAACAAAG
>JBASZP010000464.1:0-10058 GCA_049660965.1 Daejeonella sp.
GTTCAGGAGCGCCCGTTGAAGTAATTGAAAATCTTCAGGCATTAGAAGATGATGGGGAACCGTATGAAAATATTGAAGAAATATGGCCTGATTATCCTACAAAAGATGACTTCTTTTTTAATGAAGACGAA
Organism: Daejeonella sp.; assembly: GCA_049660965.1. GTDB lineage: Bacteria > Bacteroidota > Bacteroidia > Sphingobacteriales > Sphingobacteriaceae > Daejeonella. Next base: position 132 of record JBASZP010000464.1, read on the forward strand.
TATTAAGCAAAGCCCTGTAAACACAGGGTTTTATTATTTTATAGCATTTTAACTTAACATTACCATTATCCTGAAATTTATTTTTCTGTTTTCAATAAAGGCATGGTTTTGGTATATAACGATTAAGTTAAATCATTAAAAACTTAATAAATAAAACAATGGGTAATTTACTTTATTTAATTGCAGTGATCCTGATTATAGGATGGGCAATCAGCTATTTCGGTGGTTATTATACTGGTGGTATTATTCACACATTATTAGTAATTGCTATAATTGCAGTTTTACTACGGGTTATTCGCGGAGGAACTGCCTGAAATTCTACAATGATTATCTGTTTTAATTCCTCAATTTAATATGGGGGAATGGAGTTAAAAGATTTCTAATTTAATTCTATAACAATTGAAACAGATAATCATTTTACTTTATTATAATAGCATAGGAGATTACAGCCTATATAACATAACAGTTATTTAAATAGTGATTTTATATTAAGAGATCTTAGGATATTTCCTAAACCAACTATTTATTTTAATTTGAATAACCCCTAAAATTGCCTCCCGGAAAATATGCCTGCTCATTTTTGATGTTCCTTCAGTACGGTCAGTAAATATGATGGGAACTTCTACTACTTTAAACCCATGTTTAATAGCGGTAAATTTCATTTCTATTTGAAAAGCGTAACCAATAAATTTAATCTTTTCCAGTTGGATAGTTTCTAATACTTTACGGCGGTAACATTTAAAACCTGCTGTTGCATCCTGTATTTTAATTCTGGTAATAAAACGTACATAAACTGAAGCAAAATATGACATTAATACTCTGCTCATTGGCCAGTTTACTACATTAACACCTTTAATGTAACGTGAGCCAATAGCTAAATCTGCACCATTTATACAAGTTTCTTTAAGACGGATCAAATCTGCCGGATTATGTGAGAAGTCAGCATCCATTTCAAAAATATATTGATAATCTCTTTGTAAAGCCCATTTAAAACCATGTATATAAGCGGTGCCTAAACCTAATTTTCCTTTACGTTCTTCAAGATGAAGTTTACCGGCATATTCACCTTGTAAATGTTGCACAATCTCTGCTGTACCATCCGGAGAGCCATCATCAATAATTAAAACATGAAATACATCAGGCAAAGAAAATACCTTGCGAATAATATTTTCAATATTCTCTTTTTCATTATACGTGGGAATAATGACAATGCTGTCTGATAACACGGGTTTAGTATTTTATTTGTTTAAAAAGTAACAACTACTAAAAGTAGTGGTCGCTAAATTTTTATTGGCCATGTGGTGCGTTCGATGCAACCAATATTTCATCTTCCGGGTCTATAATATAGCTCCGTTCTTTTAATCTGGGAGAAACAAACAGATATATAATAATAAATGTAGTAATTAAACCTACAAAGAACCAGTAATAAGTGGCGCCTTCTAACTGTGCAAAAAAACCACCTTTAGAAATATTCCCATTAATTAATGCTACAAATACATTTCCTAATGCAACGGTTAATAACCATATAGCGGTCATTGTGCTTTTCATTGATTTAGGGGATTGTGTATAAGCATATTCTAATCCGGTTATTGATACCAAAACTTCTCCTGCCGAAAGAATTACATAGGCTAATATTTGCCACCATACAGATGGATGATTTCCCTGATCAATACTGGTTTGGATAAATGCAATGATTACAAAGGATAATGCAGTTAGTACTAAGCCTGCTCCAATTCTTCGGAGCGGGGTAGTTCTAATACCTCTTTTTTCAAAAAAAGGATATACACCATATGTAAATATAGGAATAAAGAGTAGTAAAAATATTGGATTTACTGTTTGAATTTGCTCTGGCAATAGTTCATAGTTAAATATATGTCTGTCTAATTTGGTTGCCTGTAATACCCATTCAGAAAGATTTTGATCCCACATAGCCCAAAATATAGGTATGAATGCAAAAACGGCCATTACACGCCAAACAGCTTTTATACCTTCCACTTTTTCTGGTGGAAACTTAAGTTTAGCTACATCTAAAAGTGATTGTCCTTTTTGTTTTTTGCCTGCATTAAACAATGCATATAAAGATATGTTTATAAAATTATCTTTATTAATACCTGATGGAACTACTTTTATATATTTCTTACGTCCGGCGAAAAAGATAATAGTTGCAATGGCCATCAAAATACCAGGTATTCCGAATGCCCATTTTGCACCATATTCTGCATAAACCCATGGTATTAGTATGGTAGAAATTACAGAACCAGCATTGATACTAAAATAAAACCAGCCATAAACTTTTGACATTAAGTGCTGGTTAGATTTATCAAACTGGTCGCCAACATTAGCAGAAACACATGATTTTATTCCGCCTGCACCAACTGCAATTAGTATTAAACCATAACGAAAATATTCTAAATCCGTATCAAATAAAGCTAAAAATAAATGCCCTATACAATAGACAATAGATACATACAATATGACCTTATATTTCCCAAAAAACCAGTCGGCCATAAGTGCGCCAACTACAGGCATAGTATAAGCCAAAGAAACAAAAAAGTGTGTAGTTTCATTTGCCTGTGCCTCTGCCATAGTTTGTAAGGAAGGGTTAAGTGCAGGATTAAAAAATTGGGCAACTAAAAAAGTTGCTAATATAGATCTCATCCCATAAAAACTAAAGCGTTCTGCTGCTTCATTTCCAATAATATACGGGACACTTTTTGGGTACTTGTCCTTCTTCTGTAAGTTTGCTGTAACTTTAGTATTCATAAACTGGTTTTAAATTGGGGCTAATTTAGTACTATTCTTAAATATGAGTATGTTATATATTAAGTAAATTACACAGGGTGTTATTCTATAATCAATTAGAAATTGCTGATATATAACTGAAAAGCGCTAATTATTTTTTACAGAAGTTTTATTTTTTAACTTTTTTGGATTGTTATATTGATTATCCATGTTTGAAGGAAGATTTTTGAGTTTTATATCTGTAACTAAGCTTAACCTTCCATTTACTAATTTATACCCGTCATAAGAAAAATCTGGTCCCCAAAATTCATATTGATCTTTAAATTTAGGATCGGGTGGCGCTAAATGATCAAATAAAATAAGATTAGCTGCAACATCATAATTTAATACCATAGACGCTTTACGGGTATATTCAAAAATGATGCGTTTACTGTTCGCATGTTCTTTATCTCCGTCAAAAACAGGCATTCCAAAAACAGCTTTACCATCTTTAAAATATAAAACCTCAATTACTTTTTTTGTTGACTTGATCGTATTCCCTTTCCATCCTAATAGAATATAATAGGGCGTTTTTGCATTCGCTACAGGTATAATTTTATAATATTGAGCGCCATACCATTTATCATTACTGGTAATGGTATCCTGTGGAGTTTTTATCGCCGCCGAATAATCCACTAAAGGGAATAGCTCCAGTTTATTGTTAGCATTATTCATTTGGATGGTTCCATAGTAACGGTAACTGCCATTCGCATTCATAACAGGCCAGCTGAAAATTTTAAAACGCTTGTCGGGAGAGGTTAATATAGAAACGGATTTTAGCGAATCGAACTCAAGATTAAAAGAATTTGGAGTTTTAAGCGTACTAACTAAAGTTTTAATAAAAGCATAGTTAGCATTATAACGCTCTGGTTCTAATTCTGCATTAACAATTTTATAACTTAACGTTTTTAAGCTATCTGTTAATCCCTGTAGTATTTTTAAATCTTTATCAGTTTCAGCATGTTGTGCAATAACCGGGAATGACCTCATCAGAACAACAAACAAAATAAGGATATACTTCATTCAGTTATATTTATTGTAAATTCTCAATAATTAGTGCGCTTGCGCCGCCACCTCCGTTACAAATTCCGGCAACGCCAATTTTGCCGCCATTTTGTTGCAGTACATTTAGTAATGTTACAATTATTCTTGCACCCGATGCTCCAAGCGGATGCCCTAATGCAACTGCGCCGCCATTTACATTAACCTTTGCGGCATCTAATTTTAAAATAGCGTTGTTAGCGATAGAAACTACGGAGAACGCTTCATTAATTTCATAAAAATCTACCTCGTTTGCTGATATTTTCGCTCTTTGCAAAGCAATAGGAATTGCTTTAGATGGCGCCGTTGTAAACCATTCCGGAGTTTGCTGCGCATCGACATAAGCTAAAATTTTAGCCAAAGGTTTTAAACCTAATTCTTCCGCTTTCTCCTTACTCATTAAAACCAATGCTGCTGCACCATCATTTAAAGTAGAAGCGTTAGCCGCGGTTACAGTTCCATCCTTTTTAAATACAGGTTTTAAACCGGGTATTTTATCAAATTTTACCGTTTTAGGTTCTTCATCTTCTGTAATACGGGTAATATCTCCCTTACGATCCGTAATTTCTACAGGTACAATCTCAGTATTAAATTTACCGGAGGCTTGAGCCTCTTGTGAACGTTTGTAAGATTCAATAGCATAAGCGTCTTGTTCCTCGCGACTTATTTTACATTCATCAGCGCATAGTTCTGCGGCAGAACCCATGTGATAATTATTATAAACATCCCATAAACCATCTTTAACCAGCCCATCTATTAGTTGGCCATCGCCTAACCGGTAACCGTTACGGGCTTTATCCAAATAATAGGGCGCATTACTCATACTTTCCATTCCGCCGGCAACAACCAGGTCATTTTGGCCAAGGGCAATGCTTTGTGCGGCAAACATGATGGCTTTTGTACCCGATGCACAAACTTTATTAATGGTTGTGGCTGGTACATCCGGTAAACCGGCATATTTTGCAGCCTGTGTTGCCGGGGCCTGCCCCAAATTGGCAGAAAGCACATTTCCCATAAATACTTCCTGAACCTGGTCAGGCTTAATACCTGCTTTTTCTATGGCTCCTTTAATAGCTATGGCCCCTAATTTTGTCGCGGAAACTCCGGCTAAACTCCCGCCAAAACTTCCGATAGGAGTACGTACGGCAGATACGATATAAACTTCTTTCATTTTTAATTAACTGATTAGAATGGTGCAAGGTAAGTATTTGGTGCGAAACTGAATTAAAAAGTAAAGTGAATTTATAGAGTTTTCTTTGTGGTTATACTACAATTAAGTTTATAAATTTAAAATATTAATACCTTTGCCGCTTTATGAGAACAAGCTCACAATTTTTATATCCGATCTGGTTTTTCTAACCCCATTAATTTTTTAATAATTAAATCCCGGTGTGCATAAGGGCATACTTTGCATAATTATATGACATATCCTGAAATAGAAAAAAGAAAAACATTCGCGATTATCAGCCACCCCGATGCGGGTAAAACAACGTTGACGGAAAAATTTTTGTTGTTTGGGGGCGCTATAAATACGGCCGGAACTGTGAAACGTAACAAAGCAAACCAAAGCAGTACTTCAGATTTTATGGAGATTGAAAAGCAGAGAGGGATTTCTGTTGCCACATCTGTAATGGGTTTTGAGTATAATGGAAAACGGATAAATATTTTAGATACACCCGGCCACAAAGATTTTGCTGAGGATACCTATCGTACCCTCTCCGCGGTTGATAGTGTCATTTTAGTTGTTGATAGTGTAAAAGGAGTGGAGGAACAAACCCAAAAGCTGATGGAAGTTTGCCGGATGCGTAATACTCCCGTAATTATTTTCATTAATAAAATGGACCGCGAGGGGAAAGATACATTTGACCTGCTGGATGAACTGGAAAATGAATTAAAGATTAGCGTTTGCCCGCTTTCATGGCCAATAGGGCAGGGCCATACTTTTAAAGGGGTTTATAATATTTACAGTAAACAGCTCAATTTGTTTACGCCCGATAAAACCAAAATAGCCGAACCTGTAATACAGGTAAATAATTTACAGGATGATAAATTAACCCGTTTTTTGCAGGAAAAAGAACTATCAACGCTTAAAGATGATTTAGAATTGGTGGAAGGGATTTATGGCACATTAGATAAAGAAATGTACCTGGAGGGTTTAGCAGCGCCTGTATTTTTTGGCAGCGCTATCAATAACTTTGGTATCCGCGAACTTTTAGACACGTTTGTTTCCATAGCCCCCAGCCCTAAAAGCAGGGAGGCCAATGAGCGTGAAGTTGTAGCGACAGAAAAAGAATTTACCGGCTTTGTATTTAAGATACATGCTAATTTAGACCCAAATCACCGGGACAGGATCGCTTTTTTAAGAATTTGCTCCGGGAAATTTGAGCGCAATAAATTCTATTTCCATACCCGCTTAAACAAGAAGCTGAAGTTTTCCAATCCCATGGATTTTATGGCCAATGAAAAAAGCCTGGTAGAAGAAGCATGGCCCGGCGATGTGGTGGGATTATATGATAGCGGCAATTTCAAAATAGGCGATACCCTGACAGAAGGGGAACACTTACAGTTTAAAGGAATACCCAGTTTTTCTCCCGAGATATTTAAAGAAGTAGAAAACCGCGACCCGTTAAAATCCAAACAGCTGGAAAAAGGGTTACAGCAGTTAACCGAAGAAGGTGTTGCCCAATTATTTGTTCAGCAGCCCGGTAACCGGAAAATTATTGGCACAGTAGGAGAGCTGCAGTTTGAAGTGATCAGCTTTAGGCTGGAACATGAATATGGCGCAAAGTGCGCATTCCGGATGCTTTCTTACCGCCGCTCCAGCTGGCTTACCGCAAAAGATAAAAAGGACCTGCAGGAAATTATTAACAGACGACACAGCAATATCGCATCAGACAAAGATGGTAATTCTGTTTTCCTGGCCGATAATGACTGGACCCTAAACGTTGCCAAACGCGATTTCCCCGAAGTAGAGTTCCATACCACCTCAGAGTTTAAAAGCAATTAAAGGCATAGAGCTTTGTTGACAACACAAAAATGAGTGAAGGGGGTAGAAATGATTGAATGATAGAAGGAGTGAAGGGTAGAATGATGGAATGACAGAATGATAAAATGACAGAATGATAAAATGAGTGAAGGGTAAAATGACAGAATGATTAAAGGATATAATGACAAAATGAATAAGAATTGATGGATGGATTTTAATTTAAAATTCGAACCTAAAACACCTTCCTTCCCTCATTCCTTCCTTCCTTCAATCCTTCCTTCATTCCTTCAATCCTTCAATCCTTCAATCCTTCAATCCTTCCTTCCTTCAATCCTTCATCCCTTATAATATTTTACTTTTTTACTTTTTCATGAGATAAAAACTGAACACTTACTATTAAGTTCGTGCTGTAAATTAAAACAGCCAGATAAAAGAAAAAAGTAAGCCTAAAATCAGCTATGATCTTATTTTATTCAGTTAAACCATCAGCATCATACCCCCGTAACCACAGCCCGCCCTGATTATACATCCGGAAAACCCCGGATAGTATTAGACACAAGTTTTACTATACCCGGAAAACTCCGGATAGCACTAAACATAAGTTTTATTATACCCGGAAAACTCCGGATAGCATTAAACATAAGTTTTACTATACCCGGGAAATTCCGGATAGCATTAAACATAAGTTTATATATATCCGTAAAATTCCGGATAGCATTAAAGAAATTTTACGATAGACCAAAACAAATAGAGAATTAATAAAACCAGTTTTTTTAAATTAAAACAAAAATAAAATGATCACAGCAGAACGAATTTTTGAAAACTACTTTGATGACGAAGAAGTAACCCCTCCGCGTTTGTACAACTTTACGGGAGATGTGCTTGGTCGCTTAAAAGCCGCCAACACCACTAATGAGTACGACGACCTGGTACAGGAAATCACATCAGTACGCGATGCATTTGGACTGGAAATAGGCCAGGTAAAAAGCTCTCTCTCTGTACAGAAAGGAAGCACCTTAACGGTAGATGAATTTATGAAAGGCTTTAAAACCTATATGAGCGATAATGAAGGCGTTATTGCCAAAGCCGTAGGCGGATTTAAAGGTCCCGCTTTTTTAGCTTTTTATCCTCAGGGAGTAAATGAATATACCAAAGCCAGCAAAACGAACATGCCGGCCCTGTTAAAACAAGTATATGATGCCGCCGAAATGCACAAGGCAGCTCTGGGTACTGCTTTAACTACTGAACTAAAAGCTTTCGAGAGCGATTATAAGCTGGTACGCGAAGCACAGCAGCAGCAAAAAGGGGCAGTAGGCGATAACCGCGTTGGCCGTACCGCCAACCGCAAGGCCTTAGAACTGGTATTGCTTAAAGCCATTCACTACATTGCTTATTTATATCCCGGCGAAACCGAAAAATGTTTAAGCTTCTTTGATTTCAGCCTGCTGCTGCCCGCCGGCCGCAAAGCAAAACCCGAAGGGGAAATTTAAACCCCGTTTGAAATCAGTTCAGGGGCAAAAACGAATTTTTGCCCTAAGAGATTAATCACAAGCAAAGCCCGTTAACATCCGTGTTGGAGGGTTTTCTGCTTTTTATATAACAGTAGCTTTTTAAATAATATATAGCCTTAACAGCATTAAATTAGTGGGTTTTAGCTATTTAAAATTAAATGTTGAAAACTTATAGGATAAATTATTTTAAATAGTAGTAATATTGCAAATTAAATTAAAACAAAAGTTCAATTATTCAACAATAGAAAGACTACCCAAAACGACAAACAATGAAAAAAACGTTTACTCCAATCTCTTCAGGATTTTTAAGTATTCTTAAAACCTTTAAGAAAGCCGGCTTTATGCTGGGTTTAATTACCGCGACCATTGTTGGTACGGCATCAGCCCAAACTATTTTATATGTAACACCAACCGGAGGCAGTGCAATACAAAACGGGCAATCATGGGCTACGGCTTATCCTGGTGGCCAATTGCAGACCCGGATTAATGCAGCAGCAGTAAGTTATGCCAATACGGGTACTAAAACTGAAATTTGGGTGCAAGCCGGTACTTACGTGCCTGCTCTTAACCCGGTATCGGGTAGTATAGATAACCGGGATAAAACTTTCCTGCTTAAAGACGGGGTTGCTTTATATGGTGGTTTTAACGGTACTGAAACGCTCTTAAGTAAGCGTAACTTAGCTACCGGGGGCGCTACTATTTTAAGCGGGGATATTGATAATAACTCCCCTGCTAATATTACTGGCGATGCATACCACGTGGTAGTAACTGTTGGCGCTAACAGTACAACCATTTTAGATGGTTTTACTATACAATATGGAAATGCAAATGGCTCAGGATTTGGAACTATATCAGGTACAGGCATTACTCGGACTAATGGTGGTGGAATATATAATGCCTCCTCTGATCCAACTTTGCGAAATAACACTTTTATTGCAAATAATGCATTATCCAGTGGTGGCGGAATTTATAATACACTCTCATCTCCGGTAATTATAAATACGGTATTTTCTGACAATACTGCCAATGATTTAGGAGGGGCTATGTATAATAACGGGTCTTCCCCCCAGGTAATAAATAGTACATTTAGCAAGAATAAGGCTACAACTAGTGGTGGTGCCATTCGAAATAGCATGTCTTTGGCTAACCCTGTTTTCACTAATTCCATTATATATGGCAATATGAAAACAAGCCTTGTTGCTGATAATTTTGGGGATAATAGTTCTGTAGTTACTTACAGCCTGGTAGAAGGGGGTTATAATGGTGGTACCAATATTATTCTTTCAGATCCTTTATTTGTAAATGCAGCAACGGGGAATTTTCAGCTTCAACCAAAGAGCCCAGCCATTGGTGTAGGAAATAATGCAGGCATACCTGCAGGAATTACCAGAGATCGTAATAGTGAGCTCCGGATACAAAAAACTACGGTAGATATGGGCGCTTATGAAAGCGCTTATTCTACTCTTACAGGTAATGCTAATGGGGTTGTGTATGTAAAAAAAGGGTCAACAGGAGATTTAAGTGGTGATAGCTGGGCTAACGCAATAACCGATGTAGCCGATGCCCTGCATGCAGCACAAAGCAATACCGCAATTAAAGAAATATGGG
>JBASZP010000465.1:0-4882 GCA_049660965.1 Daejeonella sp.
ATCTCATCTCATAACCGTAAGCCATTTGTGGAAGAGTTAAAGGACTCCATGAACGATTTTTAGGATTTTTGATCACGGGAATACCTTCTCCGGGAATCTGCAATCCCAGCTTTTGATTAAGATTAATTTTATAAAGCCTGTCAGTAAATTCTGCTGGATTGTTTCTATAGTTAGTATGAATCAGCTTCGCAACCGCTACATTAGAAGATTGTTCAAAAGCTTTCTTTACAGTAATATCTCCCAAACCGGCATGTGATTCCTGGATAGTGTGATTATAAACTTTAAATTTCCCATCTCCTGTTGATACAACAGTATTTGTATCTACTTTTTTGTCTTCTAAAAGAGCCAGGTAAGAAGCTAATTTGAAAGTAGATCCCGGATCAAGACTCTCATTGATGGCATAATTAAATTTTTCTTTGTATTCCCCTTCTTCTGATTTAGTGAAATTTGCAACAGCCCGGATTTCCCCGGTTGCTACTTCCATTAAAATAACACAACCATGATCTGCCTGACTGATGTTTAATTGCCTTTTTAAGGCACGCTGGGCAACATCCTGAATATTTATATCAATGGTTGATATAATATCTGCACCATCACGCGGAGCAATTTCTATATCCTGATTTACAGGCATCCAAACTCCGCCTGCAATTCGCTGCATTAATCGTTTGCCACTTTCACCATCAATATATGAACCATAAGCTCCCTCTAAACCAACAGGTTGAACATTTTGATTTTTATACCCAATAGTTCTCGCAGCCAATGTGCGGAAAGGCATAATCCGCTTATTTTGTTGAATGGTTATTAACCCTCCTTTATACCTGCCCATATTAAAAATCGGAAAAGTTCTAACCGTTTTTAACTCCTGATGAGTTACATTTCGTCTTAAAAGTAAATACCTGGCGCTATCCTTACGTGCTTCACGTAACATGCGGGAGTATTGCTTATCAGATTTATCACCAAAAAAGGAAGAAAGTTTACTTCCCAATGAATCCACTTTCTCATAAAAAATATCATTTTCCGCAATACCCCCGGCAAGCATATCCATACGTAATTCATACTCCGGAACAGAAGTAGCCAATAAACTACCATCAACTGAATAGATATTACCACGGGCAGCCTCAACGTTAACAAAACGGGTAGATAAACTATCAGCCATTGCTAGCCATTTAGGCCCTTCAGCAAACTGAACATGAAACAGTTTAAACAAAACCGCGAACGCAAGCAATACAATAAGCCCGAAAGCAATGTAAACTCTTAATAATATATCGGTTCTAATGTTCATATGCTAAAACCCATAAAAGGGCTTATAATTTAATTCTCCTCAATTGATATAATAATCTTTTTTGGTGGTTCTATTGGTTCTTTTAAACCTAAAATGTCTACCTGTTTTGAAACCTCTGTTTGTGTACTTTTCAGCATTAGGTCTGCTTTAAGAGTTTTAAAATCCCAGTTCAGTTCTCTAACTTGTTTGTTCAGTTTATCAATTTCACGAATGTTATTTTCTGCAAAATGACGATTGGCAATATAGATCATGGCTAAAAACGCTACAAAGATGATAAACGGAAGCATGCCTGTTGCGGCCTGTTTAGATATAACTCCTTCTGTAAAAATTAGCGTGAAAAAATTTCTTGGAAGCTCAATTTTCTCTGTGTTTGTAGATTTGGCTTCTTCCTCAAAATCATCTTCTGTTAATTCCCTTTTAAATTGATTACTCATCAGCTTAGCCCTATAAACTTTTTAATCATCGTATTTTACATTTGGACATTAACACATCCACTTATTTGCACATTAATTTAATTTTTTACAGCTATTCTTAGTTTAGCGCTACGTGCCCGGTTGTTTTTTTTAATCTCTTCTTCAGTTGCAACTATTGCTTTACGGTTTATTGCAGTTAATGGCTTAATCTCATTTCCAAAAAAATCCTTTTCAACTTCACCTTTAAACTTCCCCTTAGCTATAAAATTTTTTACCAGCCTGTCTTCGAGTGAATGATAGGACATTACTACTAATCTTCCACCTGGTTTTAAAACATCAACTGATTGTGCTAAAAACTCCTGTAAAGCTTCCAATTCCCGGTTTACCTCAATACGTAAAGCCTGAAAAACCTGGGCTAAATATTTATTTTCTTTCCCTTTAGGAGTAATATCTAAAATTGAAAGTTTCAGATCATCTACCGTTTCAATTGGCTTATTTAATCTGGTGGTAACTAAAGTAGTTGCAAGTGTTTTAGCATTTTTAATTTCACCATAAATGCCAAAAATTCGGTGCAATTTTTCTTCGCTGTGAGTATTGATAACTTCCTTTGCGGTAAGATGAGTAGTTTGATCCATCCGCATGTCTAAATCTGCGTCAAAGCGGGTTGAAAATCCCCGCTCAGGCTGGTCAAACTGATGTTATGAAACACCAAGGTCGGCTAAAATGCCATCTGCCGGAATAGCATTTTGTAAACGGCAGTTATTCTTCAGGTAGCAAAAATTTTGATCTATAAAAGTGAAACGATCATCTTTAAAAATATTCTTTTGTGCATCACTATCCTGGTCAAAAGCAATTAACCTGCCTTTCTCATTTAGTTTTTTTAAGATTTCACGGGAGTGACCACCGCCGCCAAAAGTAACATCCACATAAACTCCATTTGGCTTTATTTCAAGACCTTCAATACATTCATTCAACATTACAGGATTATGGTAGTTAGTCATCTGACCTCCTTCCTGCCTGACCCATTACTTCTTCGGCCAGATTTGAAAAATTTTCGGGCTCATTATCCAATTGTGAGTCATAAGCTGCTTTAGCCCAGACTTCAATTTTATTAAACTGACAGGATAAGACAACCTCTGTTTGAATGCCCGCATATTCCATTAATGATTTTGGAAAAAGAACACGGTTTGCAGCATCTAAAGAAAGTTCGGTGGCACCTCTGGTAAAATATCTTATAAATTCCCGTGTTTTCTTTTCATATTGATTAAGCTTGCTTAATTCATCTGTAATCTTATCCCACTCTTTTTTAGTGTAAACTACCAGATGCTTTTCAAAACCACGATTGATTACCAAACCCTCACGTTCAGCTTCGGGAAGCTGTTTTTTAAGGTTTGACGGAATCATCAACCTGCCTTTGGCATCTAATTTACAGTCGAATTCTCCTAAAAAGTGGGACATATCTTTAAATTCACTCAATTTTTCAAGAGTAAAAGTAAATAACTTACCACTTCTTCCCACTATATCCCACTAAAAAGTTTTCCACATGTTTACTTTCCCACGAACACAAAAAAATCCCACACCTTTTGAGTGCGGGATTTTTATGAAGATTAAGAATGTAAAATGTTACTTTGTGAAAGCTCTAATATTACTCATTAATCGCTTTAACGCCAGGTAATTCTTTCCCTTCCATGTATTCTAAAAGGGCACCTCCACCGGTTGAAACGTAACTAACATCATCTTTAAAGCCAAATTTAGCTACTGCAGCAGCAGAATCGCCGCCGCCAATTAATGAAAAGGCTCCGTTTTTTGTCGCTTCAACTACAGCTTCGGCAGCAGCTTTTGTACCTGCTTCAAATTTTTCCATCTCAAAAACTCCCATGGGCCCATTCCATAATAATGTTTTAGAATTTGCAATTACAGATTTAAATTCTTTAATGGCTTTGGGACCAATATCTAATCCCATCCAGCCATCTTTTATATTATCGTTCTGAGCAATTTCGGTATTTGCATCGTTAGAAAATTCATCAGCAATAATTGAATCAACAGGTAAGAATAAATTCACTCCCATCTTTTTAGCTTTCGCGATCAGACTGTTTGCGAGGTCTAATTTATCTTCTTCTACCAAAGATTTTCCAATATTTCCGCCTTGCGCTTTAGCGAATGTATAAGCCATTCCACCGCCAATAATCAGGTTATCTACTTTTGAAAGTAATTGTTCAATCAGTTCAATTTTATCAGAAACTTTAGCCCCTCCCATAATCGCTGTAAATGGCTTTTCTGCATGATGAAGTATTTTTTCGGCATTAGCCAGTTCTGATGCCATGAGATAGCCGAAGTATTTTGCATTGGGGAAGAATTTTGCAATAACAGCTGTGGAAGCATGTGCACGATGGGCTGTACCAAATGCGTCATTTACATAAACATCGCCCAGATTCGCCAGTTTTTTCGCAAAATCTTCATCCCCTTTTTCTTCTTCTTTATGAAAACGAAGGTTTTCCAACAACAAAACTTCACCGGGTTTTAATGTTTTAGCTTTTTCAACTGCATCCTGATCCATGCTGTCATCTGCAAACTGAACATCTCTATTTAATAAAAAAGACAGGTGTTTAAGTACATGTTTTAGTGAGTATTTATCTTCGGGACCGCCTTTGGGGCGGCCAAGGTGAGACATTAATATAACGGAACCTCCGTCTTTAAGGATTTTTTGTATGGTAGGCAAAGCGCCCTCCATACGGCTATCATCAGTAATATTAAACTGATCATCCAGGGGAACATTAAAATCAACGCGGATGAGGGCTCTTTTACCTGAGAAATTTAAATAATCTATTGTTTTCATAAAATCTTATTGGATATAAATTAACGCGAAGATAGAAATTACATTTACTGTATTTTTAAATACATGGATCTGTGTGTTCCAATGCCTTCAATCTCAAATTCATCTGAAATAAATTCAAAACCTATACTTTTATAAAAATGGAACGCATTTTTACGTGCATTACACCACAAGTAATTGATTTTTTGACCTCTTAAATATATAATTGCAAAATTCAGCAATTGATTACCCATGCCACGACCCTGAAAACCAGGCAAAGTTGCCATACCACGCAATTGATAACCAACAGCATCATCCCATGTTTCAGCAGAAAATAGAGAGCAATTATTTTGGTAAAAACTCGCAATACAGATT